>JAUNCY010000060.1 GCA_030526325.1 Bacillota bacterium | reverse complement strand
GTTCAGACTCCGTATATATCGGTGAAGCTGAAAATGTAAAAGAACGCCTCGTACAACATATTCGTGATTACCAGTCTGAAAAAGAAAAATATTATTGGAATACAGCTGTTGTTTTCATCGGTCGAGATTTAAACAAAGCACTCATTAGATATCTTGAAAATCGATTTGTTGATATTGCTCGTGGATGTCACCGCTATACGGTTCTCACCAAGAACACTTACAAAAACACAGTTATGAAGGAATCACATATTGCAGCTATGGAGGAGTTCATTGACAATGTAAAAATTCTTATAAATGCTTTAGGATATAAAGTTCTTGAACCACTACTCCATCCCGACTCTACCGATTCCACTTCCATAGATGATGTCCTTTTATACATAAACAAAGGAAATGCAGTCGCAACAGGCAAAGTTACTTCTGAAGGCTTCGTAGTATTAAAGGGATCAACTATTAACGAAAAGATGTCTGCAAAATCACTGGGAGCAAGCGTTGTGAAACTTCGCGAGAAGTACCTTTCCGATGGCAAAGTTGAAACGCTGACAACTACTGAAGATATTCTTTTCTCCAGTTCCTCCGCTGCAGCTGACTTCATTCTTGGCTACAGCGTAAGCGGACCCAAAACCTGGACAGATAAATCTGGACGCTCTTTGAAGGAAATTGAAGATACTCTATAAACTCTAACGCCCTGACCTTACAACAGAGGATCGGGGCGTTTTAATAATCCTATCCACTCAACCCTCCGCAAAGTCTTTCTATCAACTCAACCTTCGCCATTTTTATCCTGTCAACTCGACCTCGAAAAATGGCGGTTGATATGTTCCCACAAAAGAAAAATCCGGGTATCTAGGCAACCCGCAGAAGGTTGTCTGAATACCCGGAAATGCTTTATTTTAAGGCTATTTACACGATTTACTTCTGTACCTTTGACAGCAATACTACTGACTCCACGTGGCTCGTCCACCCGAACATGTCTACCGGCTGGGCTTTGATGAACTCATATCCCATTTCCGTCAGAATCTTCACATCCCGGGCAAGGGTTGACGGGTTGCAGGAAACGTAAACTATCCGTTCAACTCCTGCGTCCGCCACTGCTTTCAGCAGTCTCTCGTCGCACCCGCTTCTTGGCGGATCCAGCACAGCAACATGCGCCCTGGTTCCCTTCATAACCATCTCCGGAAGAACTTCCTCGGCTTTTCCGCAGGTAAATACTGCATTTACTATGCCGTTTTTTATGGCATTTCTGTTGGCATCCAGCACTGCGTCTTTCACATATTCGATTCCTATTACCCGTTTGGCCTTTGATGCCAGATATAGACTGATGGTTCCCACACCGCAGTATAAATCAAAGACAGTTTCTTCACCGGTCAGATTCGCAAAATCCGCTGCTGTCGCATACAGCTTTTTTGCCTGCTTTGTGTTAACCTGATAGAACGACCTCGGCGAAATCAGGTACTCAATTCCCTCAAACAGATCGGTTATGCGCTCCTGTCCGTAAACAAAAATATTCTTTTCACCCATGACAGCACCGCCGTTTTTGTTTTGATTTATATTAAGCACAAAACTTCTGAGCTTATATTTCACTCCGGTCTCCTCATCCGGTTCTATTTCGTCAATTGCTTCTTTAAGCCACTCAACGAGAACTTCCTGATCAGGGAGCTTTCCTTTATTTATTACCAGAATCACCATAACCTCTCCGGTGCCTTCCGCATTCCTTACAATGAGATGCCTTAAAGTGCCTTTTTCTGTTTTCGGATTGTAAACAGAAACTCCGTATTCCTTAATATACTCTCTGAGGACATGTGCCGCTGCCACTGCCGGTTCCGACTGAAGCATACAGTCCATACAGTCCACCACATAATGGGATTTCGGGCGATAAAAACCCACTGCCGGATTCTCAGATGTCCCCCCCACAGGAAACTGCCCGTTGTTCCTGTAATACTCCGGATTTTCCATGCCTATAATCTCAAGTACTTCCGGTTCTCTGACTCCCCCTATTCTCTCAAGAGCTGCCCTGACCTGATTCTGCTTCAGCTCCAGCTGACCCTCATAGCTCAGCGCTCCGAGGCTGCAGCCGCCGCACTCCCTGAAATACTCACACAGCGGAGCAATTCTGTCTTTTGAAGGCTCCACAATTTCAAAAAGTTTTCCAAAAGCATAGTTTTTCTTAACTTTTGTTATCTCAACAGTGCATATGTCTCCTATTACGGCTTCTTTTACGAAAACAGCCATTCCTTCTGCGCGGCCTATTCCTTCTCCGTCCTGTCCCATATCCACTATTTCTATTCTGTATTTTTCTCCAACCTTAAGCATATCTTCTCCTTAATAAAAGCAATGGACGCGCCAGGCGCGCCCATATATATCAGTCAATCCTGTACTTTGTCTTGAATTTGCTCTGCATCATTACCTTGAGAATTTTTCTTACCTGCGGAATCTGTTCCTCCGTCATAAAACGCTTCGGAAGAATTACTATCAGACCCCCGGTATTGAAAATAAGGAAATGGCTTCTGCATTCATCACCGTTATACAGGTCCTCCCATTCGAAGGTCTTGGATTTTTCCTCGTCATATGCCTCTGAGATGAGATTTTCCTCGCCTATAATCATATGTCTTTTTGCTCCCATCTGCAGGAAATCCGCCTTCTGAAGCTTATTTGTAATGTATTTCATAAAAGCGAACAGACCCAGAACCAGAACAATAAACGCTGCCGCAACCAGCTTGAGCATGTTTGTCATCTCAATTACTCCCGCAGCGCCCAACACCAGATAACCTATAGAAATCACGAGAATTCCGAAGGTTCCGAAAATCGCAAATTTATTTTTACCCATTACGTTGTTGTATACAACATTCCGGTAGTCCGCCTTATCCAGATCAATATCAAATTCCACCATTCTTACATCAGCCATTTGTATCATCCTCCTCAAGTTAAATCACATGAACCTTCATCATATTTGTACTTCCCGACTTCCCGAAAGGAAATCCCGCTGTAAAGATAACCTTATCTCCGGGTTTCAGCCAGTCCGTCTCAGACAGCACAGCCTCTATTGACTGAGAAAAAATCTTTTCTTCGCTGTCCTGCTCCTTTATTATAACAGGAAATGTTCCCCATGTGACCGAAAGTCTTCTTGCAGTAATCTCACTGCCGGTAGTCACTATAATCGGTGCTTTCGGCCTGAACTTTGCCACCATTCTGCCCGCAAATCCTGAAGCGCTGGCGGTCAGAATTGCCCGGGCCTTGAGATTTGCCGCAACAATACAGGTTGCATATCCTATTGCATTTGTGACATCCTCGTCCTGATGCTTTTTTTTCTGCTCCAGAATAAGCTGATAGTCCAGAGATTTCTCTGTCTCCACAGCAATATTTCTCATCATTTCCACGGCTGCCGCAGGATATTTTCCCGCAGCGGTTTCTCCCGACAGCATAACGCAGTCCGTTCCGTCGAAAATAGCATTTGCCACATCCCCCACCTCGGCTCTCGTCGGTCTTGGATTTCTTATCATCGAATCCAGCATCTGGGTAGCGGTTATTACAGGCTTCCCCGCTTTGTTGCAGGCCTTTATTATCTTCTTTTGAATCAAAGGAATCTGCTCCGGAGAAAGCTCAACTCCCATATCTCCTCTGGCTACCATTATTCCGTCCGCTTCGGCGATAATTTCATCGAGCCTTTCAACCCCTTCCTGGTTTTCGAGCTTGGCTATTATCCTGATTTCCTCTCCTCCATTTTCATCAAGTATCCTTCTTATCTGCCTTACATCCTCAGCCTTTCTTACGAAGGATGCCGCAATGAAATCCACCTGACATTCCGCTCCGAAAATCAGGTCATCGATATCCTTTTCGGTTACCGAAGGAAGGTTTGTCCTTACTCCCGGAAGATTTATTCCCTTTTTGCTGCTGACCGTACCGCTGTTCACAACGGTGCATATAACATCAATGCCAGAAACTTCCTCGACTTTCAGTTCGATAAGCCCGTCATCTATCATTATCCGGCTTCCCGCCGAAACATCTTCTGAAAGGGCTTTATAGCTTACGGAGCAGCCTTCTGCGGTTCCCGGGATATCTCGTCCCGTCAAAACAAATTTCCGCCCCTGCTCCAGCATTACAGGCTCTTTAAACTCTCCGGTCCTGATTTCCGGGCCTTTTGTATCAAGCATTATACCTATGTGCTTCCCGGTTTCTTCCCTGAGTTCCTTCATCAGATCTATATTCTTTTTATGTTCCTCATGGCTTCCGTGTGAGAAATTCAGCCTCATAACGTCCATTCCCGCCTCAATCATCTTTCTGAGGGTTTCCCTGTTGTTTGAAGCCGGTCCCACCGTGCACACAATTTTCGTTTTCTTCATTTATCTCTCTCCCGTTTTTATTCGGCAAGGATTTCTCCCAGTTCAATAAGTTCGGTTCTCTTTTCCCTTTTCATTTCCAAAGCTTCAATAATATCTAAATCCACCATCTGTTCGTTTCTTATTCCGACAGCCCTGCCTTTTCTGCCTTCGATAAGAACTTTTACGGCATAGCTTCCCATTCTGCTGGCTATTATTCTGTCATAGGATGTTGGCGATCCGCCTCTCTGAACGTGCCCCAGAACGGTTATTCTGCTTTCGATGCCCGTATGAGTCATAATGGTATCCCTTATCTCCTCGCAGGTTACCGGCGCACCCTCTGCAACTATTATGAGGCAGTGCAGCTTTCCTTTATTTCTGCCCTCGATAACCTTGCGGCAGATATCCATCTCGTCGTATTCCTCACCGGGAACAACTATAATATCTCCACCTGAGCCTATTCCCGCATACAAAGCGATATCTCCGCATCTTCTTCCCATCAGCTGAACTATTGTAACCCTGCCGTGAGCTGAAGAAGTATCCCTGAGATTTCCTATCGCCCACAGCGCTGTATTGACTGCTGTATCAAATCCGATAGTGTAGTCTGTGTAAGCAAGATCATTGTCTATGGTTCCAGGAATTCCGATAGCCGCAACTCCGTTTTCGGTGAGCTTTTTCGCTCCCTTCATGCTTCCGTCTCCGCCTATAACGATGAGTCCGTCTATTTTAAAGCTTTCCAGCATCATAAGAGCTCTGTTGAATCCCTCGTCAGTCATAAACTCCTCGCTTCTCGCTGTGAGCAGTGTTGTTCCACCCCTCTGGAGAATATCCGCTACAGATCTGGAATCCATCTTTTCGAAATCTCCGTTAACCAGACCGTGATAACCCCTTTTAATTCCGTACACCTCTATTCCGTAATGCAGAGCTGTTCTGACAATCGATCTGATTGCCGCATTCATTCCCGGAGAATCTCCTCCGCTGGTAAGAACTGCTATTCTCTTTATCATATTTCATCCTCCCCTATAAATTCATAAGCTCTGAGCGTTCCGATTAAAGCCTCCGAGCCGTCAACATACATTGATTTATCTGCTCTGAATTTTCTTCCCGACCGTTCGGAAACTATTATCACCGGAATAGTTCCCGGAAAATCTGTCAATATCATTTTAATATCTCTGAAAGCAGCAGACTCATCCCGGTCTGCAGAAATCCGAAGAACTATAGGCCTTTCGGATTTTTTCTCCTCCCGGCTCAGAGAACCTCTCCTGACTGCGTCATCTGCTTTTCTCTCCGGGATATTCCTGTCCGGAATATTTTTCTCCAGAACAGTAATGCTCTCCGCTATTATTTTCGGCATTTCATCTTCCTTCATGGACAGCCTGCCCTTAACGGTAACCGGCTGTTCCGAGTCAAACAGAGGAGCTGCTTCCTCATATCTGTTCTGAAATACAATAATCTCTACACTTCCGTAGAAATCCTCCAGCTGAATAAATCCCATTCTCTTATTCGTTTTGGTTATGAGAGTTTTCTTGGAGGTTATCATTCCGGCAATTACCACCTGCATCCCGTCGTATATTTCTCCGGTGTCTTCACCATGAGCCAGAATCTCGGTATTCGTGCTTGAAACCCTCTCGATAGCAGCTCTGTACTGCTCAAGGGGATGTCCGGTGATATATAATCCCAGCATTTCTTTTTCCATTGACAGAAGCATTTCCGGAGGAAATTCGTTCACCGGCGGCAGCACTCTGTCTCCCATCACATTTCCTATGCTTTCGGAAAAATCCTGAAACAGAGACAGCTGACCCTCTATGTTTTTCTTCGCTGTATTCTGTGCAGCTTCGATCTGTTTCTCATAAATCGCAAGCAGCTGCGCCCTGGAAGCTCCGAGGGAATCAAATGCGCCTGCCTTTATCAGGCTCTCCACTGCTTTTTTGTTTATCTGATGTATATCTACGTTATTTATAAAATCGAAGAAATCCCGGAAATCGCCCTTTTCTTTTCTTGACTTGAGTATCTCATCGATAACTCCTTCTCCCGCATTCTTTACAGCCAGAAGTCCGAATCTTATCTTTCCGTCGTTTACGGTGAATTTCTTGCCGCTTTTGTTGATATCCGGCGGCAGTACTTTTATGCCCATCTCGCTGCAGTTTCTGATGTATTTTGCAATCTGTGACGACTCACCCATTACAGATGTCATCAGAGCTGCCATGAATTCCGCAGGGTAATAGGTCTTTAAATATGCCGTTTCATATGCCAGCACCGCATAAGCGGCGGCATGGGATTTGTTGAAAGCGTATTCGGCGAACTTAACCATATCGTCAAAAATTTTATGACCCGCCTCTTCCGGTATTCCGTTTCTTATGCAGCCTGCAATTTCAACATTGCCCTCTTCGTCAGTCTTTCCGTAAATGAAATTGTTTCTCTCCTCCTGCATAACATCCATCTTCTTTTTACCCATGGCTCTTCTTACCAGGTCACTTCGTCCGTAGGTATATCCGCCAAGGTCCCTTACAATCTGCATAACCTGTTCCTGATAAACCAGACATCCGTAAGAGACTCCTAGAATCGGCTCCAGAGAAGGATGAATGTATTCTATTCTGTCCGGGTTCTTTTTATTTTCTATGTATTTAGGAATGGAGTCCATAGGCCCCGGTCTGTACAGAGCCACTCCCGCCACAATATCCTCGAAGCAGTCCGGCTTGAGATTCTTCATGAACGAAATCATTCCCGAGCTTTCAAGCTGAAAAACACCGGAATCGTTGCCGCTTGCGATAAGTCTGTAAACATTAGGATCATCGTAATCCATCGATGAAAAGTCAATTTCCTCTCCGTGGTTTTCTCTGATCATGTCAACAGCGTCTCTGATAACGGTAAGGTTTCTGAGTCCCAGAAAATCCATCTTCAAAAGTCCCAGTTCTTCAATTGTCCCCATAGTGAACTGGGTCGAAATTCCTTTTTCACTGTTGTACAAAGGAACATATTCATCTATCGCCTTATTGGAAATAACAACCCCTGCCGCATGGGTGGAGGCATGTCTCGGCATTCCCTCAAGAGCTCTTCCCATATCCAGCAGTTCTTTGACCTTAATGTTCTCCTCGTAGTCCTTTTTCAGATCGGGATTCGTTTCAAGAGCCCGGTCAATAGTCATATGAAGGTCAAAAGGTATCTTCTTGGCTATGGCATCCACTTCACCGTAGGGCATATTCAGGGCTCTGCCCACGTCCCTTATAACGGCCTTTGCCTTAAGTGTTCCGAAGGTAATAATCTGCGAAACCTTTTCTTTTCCGTATTTACGTATAACATAATCTATTACCTCCTGCCTTCTTTCATAGCAGAAGTCTATATCTATATCAGGCATACTGATTCGCTCGGGATTTAAAAACCTCTCGAAAATCAGATTGTATTTTATAGGGTCAATGTCTGTAATGTGCAGGCAGTAAGCCACAATGCTTCCCGCGGCCGAGCCTCTGCCCGGGCCGACCATTATGCCGTTTTCTCTGGCATAGTTTATAAAATCCCATACGATAAGAAAGTATTCCACATAGCCCATATTCACTATAGTGTTGAGCTCGTATTCCATTCTTTCCCTGTTGGCCTCGGCATTTTCTCCGTATCTCTCTGCAAGCCCCTTTTCGCACAAAAACCTCAGATAGTCCTCTGTGTTCTTAAATTCCTCAGGCTGCTGAAATCCCGGGAGATGGTAATTGTTGAATTCGAAGCTTACATTACATCTTTCCGCTATTTTTACGGTATTCTCAAGAGCCTCCGGCACATCGGCAAAAAGCCGTTCCATCTCATTCTGTGATTTGAGATAGAATTCATCTGTTTCAAACCTCATGCGGTTTTCCTCGTCCACAGTTCTGCCGGTCTGAATGCACATCAGCACATCCTGGGCTCTGGCATCCTCTTTATTTACGTAATGCACATCGTTTGTGGCCGCAAGAGGTATTCCCAGTTCAGCCGCCAGTTTTTTTTGAAGCGGAAGTATCTTCATTTCCTCCTCAAGTCCCTGGTCCTGAATTTCCAGGAAGAAATTACCCTGCCCAAAAATCTCATTAAGGGTCAAAGCCTCTTCCTTAGCCCCCTCATAATCTCCGTGAACCAGCTTTCGCTGAACATTCCCGGCAAGGCATGCGGAAAGAGCAATCAACCCTTCACTGTGCTGTCGCAAAACATCATAATCAATTCTGGGTTTATAATAAAATCCATCCACAAACCCTATCGATACTATTTTTATTAAGTTTTTATAGCCTTCGTTATTCTCTGCCAGAAGTATCAGATGACCCTGATACTTGTCCTTTTCCACGTCTTTATCTTTAAGACTTCTTGCGGCGGTGTAAACCTCACAGCCTATAATCGGCTTGATTCCCGCCTTCAGCGCTTCTTTATAGAAATCTATAACGCCGAACATAACCCCGTGGTCAGTAACAGCCAGGGCTTTCATATCCATGGCCGCGGCTTTTTTTACAAGATCCTTTATTCTTGCGGCACCGTCCAGAAGGCTGTACTCGCTGTGAACGTGAAGATGTACAAAATCCATTATTTTACCTCCTGTTATTCAGACAGTGAACAAATCCTTACAGCTTTTCCGCCAGCTCTATTATCTTTGCCAGCCTGTGGCTGACTCCGGA
>JAUNCY010000106.1 GCA_030526325.1 Bacillota bacterium | reverse complement strand
GATGTTATGCTAAAATACAAGATATAAAGGAGCAGGATATGAGCAGCAATAATACAATTTTTGATGATGTCTTCCGTACGATGGTTGAAAAGATGCCCCGTCTGGTAATCCCTCTGATCAACGAAGTTTTTCATACCGATTACCCGCCGGATGTAAAGCTTGAGCAGCTCCGGAATGAACATCAGGAAGAAAACGGGGAAGAGATCACGGATTCCTGTCTGAAGATAGGGAAGAAACTGTATCATATTGAATGTCAGAGTACGGATGATACCACGATGGCGGTCCGTATGATCGAATATGATTTTTACATTGCTGTAGAAAACAGCGAACGGAACGGCCGCAGGTACCGGATCGAGTTTCCAAGATCCTGTGTACTGTTTCTCAGAAGCAGTGTAAACACCCCTGATTATTTAGAAGCGGAAGTTGTTTTTGCTGATGAGACGACGCATTTATACCGGATCCCGACGGTAAAAATGGATGATTATACGAAGGATGCTATTTTTGAAAAGAATCTCCTGATGCTCCTGCCGTTTTATATCATGCGTTATGAAAAGCAGGCGGATGAATTTGACACAGTGCCGGAGAGGCTGCATATACTTCTGGCAGAATACGAGGAGATACGGGTCCGGCTGGAAAAGGAACTGGAAGGTGAAACAACAGGGCTTTATACAGACCTGATAAAACTGATAACAAAGATTGCCGATTATATTTTCCGAAAGGATAAGAAAGTCAGAAAGGAATTAGGTGAGATTATGGGCGGAAAAGTTCTGGAACTGGAATCGGAGAGACTTACAGCAAAAGGAATACAGCAGGGACGGACTGAAGGAGAAAAGCGGCTGAGTATATTGATCAACCGCCTTATTCTGGATGGAAGATCTTCACAGATACAGGTAATTGTGAATGATAAACAGGAACGGGAAAAAGCGTATAAGGAATACCACATATAGTAATGGATCTGAAATATTGACTATCAGTAGATATAAATTTGCTCTTAAGGGTCTCCGACTTATGTCGGGGGCTTTTCTTTTTGAAAATTATTGTTTCGGGATGCCTGTACTGTAGGAGAGATATTTTGTTCAGCAAACTTTTATAAATTTTTCACACATTTTTTCGTGTACCTGACCCCTAGCATCTATCTGCGGCAGAACCTTCCTGCTGCTTCTTCCCATAATTGCCCGGGACCGTATTTAGGGTAATAAAAAGATTCTATAAGCGAGGTTTCCACGTGTCTGTTCTGTTTGTGTATGACCTTTCCCAGGATATCCCTGGCAACCGCCATGATAGACAGTCCTTTTACCCTTTGCGCACCCCAGTCCGGGGAGATCTCCTTCGGATGGCGTCCCCATAGTTTTTCCGTATATCCTTCAAAAAATATGCGGTATAGCTTTTTTCCGAAACGGTTTATGTAAAAATCCTCCAGATTCTTTTCGGGTCTCCGGAATGCCACAGCATGCAGATAACTGAAACCTGCCTCTAAGGCAGGGAGGATCCCCAGGTTCTTTAT
>JAUNCY010000059.1 GCA_030526325.1 Bacillota bacterium | reverse complement strand
TAAGCTTTTCGGATACACTGTTCATACAGATAAAGGAAAACCGACTAACTCTGAGTTTATAGCTATAATTGCGGACAAACTCAGACTGGAGCGAAAAGCCAGCTGAAGATGAAGTTCATTTACGAACTGAGTTCCATGTTCATACTTCAAATGAATTAAGAATAATAAAGAAGCCTTGTGAATATACGGAAGGTATTTTCACAGGGCTTTTCTATAACAGCGCATTATGAACGCAGATTTTTATGTATTCTATTTTGACGCTTCGGCTGTAATGCGAACGGAAGGCGCTTTTACATTGTTTGCAGCAAATGCTTCGGTGACTTTCTGAGTCATATCAAAATATACATCCCAGTAATCTGCTTCGCTGCACCATGCTCTTGCAGTAAATTCCATTGCTTCGTTTGTTCCGCCGCTGAGTCTTGCGAAAGGCTCAGGAGAAGTAAGAACTTTAGGTGTGGATCTGATTGCGGAAAGAATGATTTCCTGAATTCTTGAAGGAACTTCACCCTTTGCACAAGAGAAGGTGAGGTCAACTCTTCGGAGCTCTTCGGATGAGAAGTTAACTATATTTGCATTCATCAGGCTTCCGTTAGGAACCGTAATCTTTTTGTTGTCAACGGTAATAAACACGGTGTAGAACAGAGTGAGCTCTTTGATTGAACCTTCAACACCTGCCGCAGAAACGTAATCTTCCAGTTTGAAAGGTTTGAAAATCATAAGCATAATACCGCCTGCCAGATTGGATAATGCACCCTGCAGTGCGAGACCGACAGCCACACCTGCTGAAGCAAGAACAGCAACCACAGAAGCCATAGGTACACCCATTATACCGATAATAGAGATTACAAGAATCACATACAGGCCTATTTTAACAAAGCTTGTAGCAAAGGTTCGCACAATTCCTTCAGTTTTGTCCATTAATTTGCTTTTTTCCATCATTTTCAGAACTGTTTTGATAAGAAGGTTTCCGATAATAAAGACTATTAGAGCCAGAACGATTTTTCCTCCTGCGGCTGTTGCCATTGAGGTGAGATTAGAAATAAGTTGTTCCATAATTCATTTTCCTTTCTTTAAATTAGAATTGACTTATTATTTGCAGGCTTAAAAAAAACGATCAATATAACGGTGCGCCTGGGCAGATAATATCTCTGCCGTGTAAATATGACTATGATATAATAGAAAACAGATAAATACAAGAAGAAAAATAATGTTCCGGCACGGGATTCCGGTGTCAGGATTTCATTAACGTTGAAATAAGCCCCGAAAAGATGCAGACAAGCCCCGGGAAAAGGCGTAAACAAGCCTTCAGGTTGACAATTCAGGGAATAAAACATAAAATATCGATTGTAATGACCGCAGGAAAGTTCGGCGGTTGTTTTTTTCTATAAATCATGAGAGAAGGTGAAGCATATCAGTATTCTTACTCAGCCGCTGGTAGAGGATTACGTATATTCTCTTTACAGACAGAAAAATCCCCTTTTGACGGAGCTCAGAGAGCTGGCGGAGAGAACTCTCGTGCCTGTTATCACCAGGGATATGGAGAGACTTATTTATACATTATGCGCAATTAAGAAGCCAAAGAGGATTCTTGAAATAGGCACAGCTATCGGATATTCGGCAATCTGTTATGCGGAGGCGGCTCCGGAGGCGGAAATAACTACTATAGAGGTCAGAGAAAGATCGGTCTACAAAGCCAGAAAAAATATTGAAAGAGCAGGTTACAGCGACAGGATAAATGTAATTTTCGGTAAGGCGGAAGAGGTGCTGCCGGAAATGGAAGGAATCTTCGACATTATTTTCATAGATGCGGCGAAGGGACAGTATCACCGGTTCTTTGACCTGTGCGAGAAAAATATGGCTAAGGACACGCTGATTATTTCCGACAATGTGCTTTATAAAGGTATGCCCTGCGACGATTCTTTTATTGATGAGAGAAGAAACAAAACCATATCCAGAAGGATGAAGGAATATCTTGAATTTTTGAGCACCGATCCGCGCTTTGAGACATCGCTGCTGGCGATAGGTGACGGAGCAGCTCTGTCATATTATAAATAGACTGCTATATGAACAAAAACATCCATCCTGCAGCAAACAGTATTACGCATAAAACAGGCTTTGCACTGTTCCCGTACATGGAAGACAGTCCGAAACAGCCGTCAATAATGTTAACTGTATAGGTCAGCTTCAGAAACTCCGAAGAGGCGTAAAACAGAACAGAGAAGGGAAGAAGACCGGTCATTGGAGCTGCCGCCAGCTCTGCGAATATAAGCAGAGACAGAATATTAACAGCCAGAACTCCCGCAAAGCTTTTAATGTCTTTTTTTCGGCAGAACGGAGCAAAAAGCAGGAGAACAAGTATGTCAGCCAGAAGAAAAACAGTCAGGTATTTTTCCCCGGAAAGTGAAGCTGCAAGAGCTCTGTAGTCCAGCCCGCTGACAATGAAATTAAAGGAAACGACTGCGGCTCCCGCTGCAGTCAAAAACGCAAACAGCATCATCACCCGGTCACAGCCTGACCGGGTGCAGCTTTTGCACATGACAGTCAGAAGAAGCATGGGTATGGGAAGCAGAATAATATTGAAGCCCGGAAGGACAATTCTTTCGGTAAACAGAGTAAATATCCAGATGCTGAAAGCTGAGGCCGCAAAAGCAGAAACGGACAGAACAAATCTCATAATTCTTCCGCTGACGTTTTCAGGACATTCATTCCTTTCAGCTTTTTCGGGATCGTCAATCTCCTCCCCGGAGAATCCCGGCATTTCATATATCTTGGGAACTTTGGGAGAGGCGAACTGCTGCTTTGGGGACTTATACAGAAACGATGTGAAGGTTCTCATGCTGGAAGGTGAAATTGATGAAGAATATGGCACGCCAAAAACAGTTTTGGCACAGATATTCACGCATACGAGGATTATTCCCAGGGCAATTCCGTACATCCCCCAGAATCCTCCGAGAAAAATAAGGAGAAATCTGAGCACGACCAGAGAGTCCATCAAAGCCGGCACAACGAAGGCGCTTATCGCTGCCAGGGCGGCAACTATCACCATCGGTGCGCTTACTATACCGGCAGAAACCGCGGCATCCCCGATAATCAGACCGCCGACTATGCTTACCGCATGACCTATTTCCTTTGGCAGTCTAAGGCCTGCCTCCCGCATTATTTCATAGGAAAAATGAATAAGCAGTGCTTCGAGAAGATAGGAATAGGGGGTTGCCTGCCCTGCCTCCATGATTTTGCTGCGGAAAGAATCGGCAAAAACTCCGGGATGGAAGGTTGCGGCAGCCACGTACAGACCCGGAAGCAGAAAGGATACTGCAAAGGCAGAGAACTTGAGAAAACGTATGAAGTTTGAATAAACCGCTTTATAAGCAAAGTCGTCAAGACTGTGAAAATGCTCTGCAAACAGAAAGGGAACGATGAGTACAAAGGGAGTCCCGTCAATCATTATACCGACCTTGCCCTCATAAAGCTTTTTTGCCAGAGTATCGGGCCTTTCGGTGGAGCCTATTTCCGAAAAAAGAGAAAGAGGCTTAGACGTAAGCATCATCTTTATGCTTCCGCTTTCAAGAACCATGTCCAGATCCGTTTCAGTCAGCTTTTTTCTTATTTTTCTCAGAAAACGTTCGGAAACACAGCTGCTGATGTACACTAAAGCACAGTCGGTTTTGCTGATATTTCCCTCAGTCAATGACTCAAAAACCAGCTCCGGAGATTTTACGCGTCTCCTTACGAGAGTCTGGTTTATTTTTATTGCCTCGGTAAATCCTTCTTTTGAGCCTTTTATGTTTTCATCGGTGGAGGGAGTGCTTACCGAACGGTAACTGAAGCCCTGAGCGCCGAAAGCAATGCCGGAGGCCACCCCGTCCACCAGAATCACACCGAATCCCGAATAAATGAAGGCAAAAAGTTCATCCAGAGTGTTAAAAAGCTTTTCGTCCGGGGAAATTATTTTATTGTTGTAAATCTGATTAAACAGATTTTCGGGAGAGTCTATGCCGGTGAAATCTCCTGGGAAAAGATTGTATGTGATAATTGAGGAATAATAGAAGGAATCCACCATTCCTTCCGCCGCCACAGCAGCGCATCGAATTCCGTTAACCGTTATTTCTCTGATAACAAGGTCCGCAGAACCGGATGTGAGTTTTTTTACTGATTCCGTATTTTCGCTGAGATTGGCCGAAATTCTGCCGTATTTTGTCTTATTCATATGAGCCTCCGAAAAAATATACATGTATCTGTTCTTCAAAGTATTATTGTGCGCAGCGGCATACAAAATTAATCGTTTATTTTTAAGCAAAAAAATGATAAAATTACCTGCGAGACGGTAAAGACCTGATGATTTTTACTATTTTTTAACATTTGTATGAAGTAAAGATTTGATTGAAAAATAAAGAAAGGCGGCAAGCATGTCAGGAAACAAAAAGCGAAGAAGAAAGAAAAAGGTTGTTGTTAAGAAAAGGTTCTATGTATTCTGTCTGATTTTTCTGCTGCTGATAGGTACCGGTATTTATTTTGCGGCTAAGGCCATAGTAAATGTGGTCTCCATGAATTCTCCGGACGCGGGAAAGACTGTAACCCAGGAAAAGGAACCGGTGAAGGATTCGGATGTTCAGGGGCAGGAAGGAAAGGATGCGTCTGATACTTCAGACGGAGCAGACAATACAGTGACTGATTCCGGAAAATCCTCAGTGTTCTCCGGCGTTCAGCCTGCTGTTATGACAGAAGATCCCGCTGAAGAAACAGTTGACGGACAGGAAGGCGGTGCGGCTCTGACTCAGGAGCAGCAGATCAGAAAAGCCGTTCTTTCAAGCTGGTACATTAATCCTCTCGGCCAAAGAAGAGAAACCGTAGAACAGTCCTTCGGAAAGCTTATAAGATATGAAGAATGGGGCGGCGGAATTTATTATCACAGCAAATTCGCCGAAACCATGTATATTACTTATGACGGAAATCTGGGAGAGGATAAGCTCCCGGAACAGGATTCTGTATGCACATCGGTCAGCATAGTAATGAAGAGGATAATGGAATTCGAAGAATTCAAGCCTTCTTCCGTATGGGGAAATGTCAACAAGGATAAGAGCGGCGAAGGCTGGTCGGACTATTTTTATTCCATTATGATAAAAGACAATATCAATCTCATCGTATACTGCGACGAGGAAGGTAATGTCAACCAGGATACTCATATAATAGTAAGAACTGTTTAGAGATCCTGCCGAATACGAGATACTATACGAGGGAGAAGAATAATGAGAAAATTTTTAGGGATAATCGCGGCGGCAGTGTTTTTCTCGGCTCTGGTAGCGGGCTGCGGAAACGTTGAGGAGCAGGAGGCTCCCCAGGAACCGGTCGGCCTGCCGGAAAAAATATTTGAACTTCAGGACTATCCGAAATGCGACGGGGCGGCTCTTGCTCTGCCCATGTCTGAAGCGGTGTGCGCAGCTCTCACAGGAGAAGAAATTAAGAACGTACATAAAAAGATTGTTCATAACGGCTCAGAAAAGGCCCTTGAGAATCTGCTCAGCTCGAATGCGGATATAATTTTCATTCCCGACAGTGAGGACAAAATTAAAGAGGCGGCACAAAATGCAGGGATAGAAGTTGAAATAGTTCCTGTGGCAAGGGAGTATTATATTTTCTATACAACAGAGGATGCTGAACCGGACACCTCCGGAGAAACCGGTGACGATGCCGGAGCGGCTGAAAAAGAGGACGAGCAGCCCGGAATAACCGCGGAAGAGGCGGAATCGGTGCTTTTAGGCACAAGCTCAACGAATACGAAATATGAATACGGATATTTTCTGTCCGGATTTATACCGGAAAAAATACAGATTATTGCCGTAGACGGAATCTGTCCTTCTGCTGAAACTGTCGAATCCGGGGAATACACTTTCACCCTGTTCTATAATGCTGTCATCAGAGCCGATTCTCCTGCGGACAGCGGAGAGAGAAAGATAATAGATGCAATGCTGGATGAAAAAGGTCAGCATTTACTGGAGGAGGCCGGATATGTCAAACTTTAATAAAAGAGCCGCAGCTGCGGCTTTAATGACAATAATCCTGCTGTTTTTGACTCTGATGGGAGGATGTTCAGCCGGGGAAAACCGGACGGAAACGGAAAAAGGAATTTACTGTTTAAAGCAGAACAATGTTGAGATAAAAACCGTTGAGATGGAGAATTTCGGCGAGAACGCACCTGCATCCTATCTGTACACAAAGCTTGAAATATCAGGACTGAGCGACAGCAGTGTTCAGAGCAGAATTAATTCTGCCATATCGGATAAATACATTGAAATTGTTGAAACTGAACTTCCGCCGTACAGAGGCATATATTCCGCAGCGGATCCGTCCGCTCCAAAGGAATCTGAGATAGTGTCTATGAACGCAGCAGGCAGCTTCAACAATATTCTGTCAATAATGATAATCTGCAATGTTTCCCGCGGAGGTATACATTACACAGATATACATACAATGAATTTCGATCTGAATACAGGAGAAGAGATAACTCTGAGTCAGCTTTTCCAGTATGAGGGCAGCTGCGACGTATTTAACCGGGCGGTGGGTGAAAAGCTGGACGCTTCAGGCCACCGATACGGCGGCGGAAACGTACACGACACATCGAAAGAGTATCTTATGCTGTCCGCGTTTAAAGGAATAAAAGACGATCAGAAATTCTATCTGAGCGATGACGGAATTCATCTTGTATTCGACTACACAAATCCGGAATTCTATCTGCCGGCATTTGTTCCTTATGAAATTAATATAGGCTTTGATGAGGCGGCGGAGGCTGTAGATCTGAATGCATTTGATGTAAGTGAGGAAAGCCTGTTTACAGATACTGAGGAGAAATACCTGCTGGTTTACGGAAATGAAGACAGAGAGTCTTCCGGAAAAACAGCGCCTGAGGGAAAATCAAATCTTCATTTTTCAATGCACTGCACATATCCTGCGGGACTTCCGGATGCCGTAAAATCCAAGGCTGAGGAGCTGGATGTGTTCGACGATGAATTTGCGGCGGCTCTCAAGAGCGAAGCTGCTTCGGCGCCTTCGTACCAGTACGGTCTGGCCAATGATGTAAGCGTAAATCATATAGGAAAATACTACAATGTTGTACATTCTGTTTCCTATTACAGAGCGAATTTCTGGGGAGAACGGGTGGAAAGCTTCGTGTATGATACTGAAGGAAATCCGGTAGAAATAGCAGATGTTTTCAAAGAGGGAGCGGATTATGAATCCGTTATTAAAAAGAGTATTGAAGAAAAGCTTTCGAAGGATTTTCCTGACGGGAACTACGAAGGATACAGCCTCGACGAGATATATTCCGGTATAAGTTTTGCTTTGGACGCATACGGAATGCAGATAAAAACACAGCCGATAAAATTTACTATGGAATCCGGCGGAGCAGAATATGAATCTTCTGCAAGCATTTTTATTCCATACGAAAAATTCGGCTGCGATCAAATGACGATATTCAACTGATCCTCATCCCTTTCGGATGAATCGTACTCAACAAGGTCATAGATAAGAGGATCTCTCAGCAGATGTTTCCAAACTGTATAAACTGCTTTAATAAAACGGGGCTCAAGCTCCGTTTTTTCTTCTATCAGTGGACAGGTATAAGGCAGTTCAATAGGGGACAGTATTAAATGCAGAGTTCCGTCTTCCGAAAGATGGGGTGCAAGAGGGAAAAACCTGCATTGGAGCGGGCGCATTTCTCTGTGACACACAGGAGCTGTCCTGCATTTTACATAATATACCTTACCGTGCCATGACGGCGGAAAATCGTAATCTTCGGCGTAGTCATAATCCCAGATAAGCCAGTCTTCCTCCTTTGTAAAGACCTTTTCCTCTCCCGGCAGAAGATATATTACCATATCCTCGCCGTCGCTCATGCAGCAGGCAGCACCGCATAATTTTCCGCAGTCTCCGCTTAACGGAGTTATATAATTCAGCAATCTATAAATCGCTTGATAGGTTCTTTTTTTTATGGTAGTCTTCATGATAGAAATATTAACAAAAAGCAATAAGCAAGTCAATTTAAAGGAAGAAATATAATGTCTGAAAATATTAAAAAAGTCGAGCTCCTGGCTCCGGCAGGAGATCTGGAAAAGCTCAAAATTGCTGTGGAATACGGTGCCGACGCGGTATATTTCGGAGGCGAACTGTTCAGCCTGAGAGCTGCGGCGGGAAATCTCAGTATAGAAGAAATAGAAGAGGGTACATTATACGCCCATGACAGGGGAAAAAAGGTATACATGACTGTAAATGTTTTTGCACATAATCAGGACGTAAACCTGCTGCCTGACTATATAGAAAGAATAAAGCACATACCTATAGACGCTTTCATAGTATCCGATCCGGGAGTTATATATATTATAAAGCAGATAATTCCCGAAGCGGAGATACATCTGAGCACTCAGGCCAACACGACAAATTATGCTTCCGCTGCCTTCTGGCATTCCATGGGAGTAAAAAGAATCGTTACAGCCAGAGAACTTTCCCTGAGGGAAATCAGGGAGATCAAAGATAAGACTCCGGAAACCATGGAGATAGAATCCTTTGTTCACGGAGCAATGTGCATTTCATATTCCGGCAGATGTCTGCTCAGCAACTTCATGACTCACAGAGATGCCAACCGGGGAGCCTGCTCACATCCCTGCAGATGGAGCTACAGCCTGATGGAGCAGCAGCGCCCGGGAGAGTACATTCCTGTGGAAGAGGACGAGAGGGGAACATATTTCTTCAATTCAAAGGACCTTTGCATGATAAAGCATATCCCGGAACTCATCGGAGCAGGCATCGATTCATTTAAAATTGAGGGAAGAATGAAGAGCATATTTTATACAGCTGTCACCGTGGGGGCTTACAGAAGGGCAATTGACAAATATTATGAAAACCCTGAAGAATATGAGTTCAACGAGGACTGGTACAATGAACTGACAAAGGTAAGCCACAGGGATTTCACTACCGGATTCTATTTTGACAAACCGACGGATGACGACCAGAATTATGACTCGAGCAGCTACGTAAAGGATTACGTTTTTCTGGGGCTGGTGAAGGATTATGATGAAGAGACCGGTTATGCCTTTGTGGAACAGAGAAACAAGCTGGTTATCGGAGACAATATTGAAATTTTCGGACCGGATATGGAATTTTTCAGTCAGAAACTGGAAATAATGCTTGATGAAGAAGGCAGTCCCATAGAGTCGGCTCCTCACGCACAGCAGAAAATAAAGATAAAAACAGTGAAGCCGGTGAAAGCAGACTACATGATAAGAAGAAAGGCTTAGGCTCAAATAAATTGCGAAAAAATCAATATTTTTCTTGATTTTTTCGCATTATTAATATATAGTAGTTAGGGACATTTTTTGAGCCACAGAAAATGTCATAAAAAAACACACATTCTGCGATTTGCTGATGGTGCTCGACAGGGTAGTCAGCAAGAAAAACGGAATGGAGGTAAAACCAAGGAGGAAATACAATGGCAATTATTTCAATGAAACAGTTACTCGAAGCAGGCGTGCATTTCGGACACCAGACAAGAA
>JAUNCY010000105.1 GCA_030526325.1 Bacillota bacterium | reverse complement strand
GTCTTCCATCATCACACCGTCTATGATGTTGCTGTCGCCTATGAAGTCGGCTACAAAAGCGTTTTCCGGCTCGTTATATATTTCCTCAGGTGTTCCCATCTGCTGTATATAGCCCTGATTCATTACCACAACCTTGTCGGACATGGTGAGCGCCTCCTCCTGGTCATGTGTTACATAGAGGAAAGTGATTCCAAGCTCGTTTTTCAGACGGATCAGCTCATACTGCATTTCCTGCCTCAGCTTCAGGTCAAGAGCACCCAACGGCTCATCGAGAAGCAGCACTCTCGGCTCGTTTACTATGGATCTTGCAATGGCGATACGCTGCTGCTGGCCCCCGGAAAGAGAGTCTACAGAGCGCTTTTCGAAGCCGGAAAGATTGACAAGCTTCAGTGCATACTTGATTTTATCGTTTATATATTCCTTGCTTTTGCCGCTGATTTTAAGGCCAAAAGCTATGTTCTCCGCAATATTCATGTGGGGAAAAAGGGCATACTTCTGAAAAACCGTATTAAGAGGGCGCTTGTTAGGCGCAAGGTCGGTTATATCTTCTCCCTGAAAAAGCACCTTTCCCGTATCCGGTGTCTCAAATCCGCCGAGAATTCTAAGAGTAGTGGTCTTGCCGCAGCCCGAAGGTCCCAGCAGCGTAATGAATTCGTTTTCTTTGATCTTTAAATTAAATTCGTCAAGGACAAGCTCCCCGTCAAAGGATTTTGAAATATCAACCAGTTCGATTAATGCCATTTTTTATGTCTAGAAACTCGGTGGTGCGCTGACCCAAAGAATTTCCGCTCCTTTCTTCGATGTAATATAGTGTTTTCTGTCCGGCGTGTAGTAAAAGGACTCGCCTGACTTTGCCTTGTATCTTTCCTTGCCCAGCACTATGACGATTTCTCCTTTGAGTACATAACCGAATTCCTCTCCCTCGTGAGGATTATCGGGATAGGTGCTGCCTCCTGCCCTTAAGGAAAGTCTTATAGGCTCCATAATGTTCTTCTGAGCGTTGGGGATTATCCATTCTGTGGTGTTCCCAAGCTCATCATCTATCTTTTCGAAATAGTCTTCTTCGCCGAAGACCGTCTGGGGCGGCTCGTCGTCTCCGGAAAAAAACTCGCTTATAGTCATTCCCAGACACTGGAGTATGTCCTCCAGGGTGGATATGGACGGGGAGGTAACATCGTTTTCGAGCTGTGAGATAAAGCCCTTTGAAAGCTCGCTTCTGTCCGCCAGCTCTTCCTGCGTCAGTCCGTTTAAAATTCTGAGTTCCCTTATTTTAGAACCGATGTCCATTCCTGTTCCCCCGCTTTCTGCTATCTCTCCGGTTCGTCCGGTTTCGAGATAATAAACTTTTTGTTTAGAAATACTAAACCAAATGTAAATAATATTATACCTTAAACCCTTGAAAAGTCAAGGGTTTTCTTGTATAATGCAAATATTGCCTTCGGGAAATATCTTGAAAAAACTGTTTCAGAAAGGGAAGCTTTTAAATGGCCGTGGTACTCAAAAATATTTTATCTGTATTTATGATAATTGCAGTGGGATT
>JAUNCY010000058.1 GCA_030526325.1 Bacillota bacterium | reverse complement strand
GAAACCGATGTAGCAGGTTCCCAGTCCCAGAGTTCTCGCCATGATTTCCATATTTGCACAGGCAATTGCTCCGTCAAGGGGAGGAGTAAGTTTATTGTATTTTGTATCAGCAACCACCGCAACAACGGCAGGAGCATCGTAAAACAGCCTGTCTTTGCCCTCTTCAAAATATTCCTGATTCATTCTCTTCCACATACGGGAATAAATCTTCATGGTCTTTGGAGATTCCGGATCCGCCATTATATCATCTGCCAGTTCGGAAAGAGATGTCAGAGCCATTTCTTTAAGCTTTTTCAGTTCCTTTTCAAACACTACAAATCTGATTTCCTGGGAATTGGTTCCTGTGGGTGAGATTCTTCCCGCTTCAATAACCTTGCTGAAATCGTCTCTGTCAATCGGGGTATTCTTATATTTCCTGATTGTACGTCTGAAGCGCAGCAGATTCATCAGCTTTTCGGAATCCACAGCGTAATCCTCAGGTTTCATAACAGTAATTTCATCTTCCCCGCCACCGACAGGAGAAACCGCATTAACAGGACAGACCGCTATGCAGTGTCCGCAGTGGATACAGGTCTTGTTTACCGGTTCACACTTTCCGTCTGTAATTACAAGATCATTCATCAGGCAGTCATTTTTGCACAGACCGCATCCGATGCATTTTTCTTTATCTACTTTAACCATTATTATTTTTCCTCGCTTTTCTCATTAAGAACGTCTTTGAATGTATATAAACCGGGAGCCTTGCCTTTAAGGAAAAGCATTCCGTCAAGGGCGCCTTTGGCATATGTAGACCAGTCATAGGCTCTGTGAGTAATCTCCAGTCTTTCTCCCATCATTCCGAATATAATAGTGTGTGTGCTGGAAATGTCGCCGGCTCTTACGGAATGGAAACCTATGTTGCCCTCAACCCTTTTAGTGTCACGGCCGTAATCCGCTATTTCGCTGAGTTCTTTTCCTTTAACCGCAGCAATCAGCTGACCTATTTCCTTAGCCGTTCCGCTCGGAGAATCGGCCTTTGTACGGTCATGCATATCGATAATTTCAATGTCTGCGTCATCTCCCAGAGTTTTTGCCGCAAGCTCAGCCATTTCATAAACAAGGTTTACTGTTTTAGACGTATTTGCCGCAAGAAGAATAGGGATTTTTTTAGCGGCATATTCTATTCTCTTTATGTCTTTTTCATCGAAGCCTGTTGTTCCGATAACAAGAGGTCTTCTGTATTCAACGCATTTTTTAACGGTCTCCATTGTAGCCTCCGGAGTTGTAAAATCGATTACCCCTTCAGAGATAGGAATACAGAATTCCAAATCATCATAAAGAGTAGCTCCCACAAAACCGTTTCCGGTAGCTTTGCCGATATCCTGTCTGACATACGGTCTTCCCGGAGGAACCACACCGCCCACAATCATGAAATCTCTTCTTCTTTTAAGAGCTTCCTCTACAACGAGTTTTCCCATTTTGCCCGCAGGGCCCATTATCGTTATTCTCATGGAACTGTCTCCCTTCGCTCAGTTATGTATTTTTATAATTTTATCACAGTATTATTTTTCATTCAACTTCAATCACAAACTTTAATTGTACTCATATACTAATTTAGGAAATTCCGCTTTTCCATAAAAAACAGATTGGAGCTGATATTATGAATTTCAAACAGGTTCCCATGAGCCGACTCCGCGTCGGAGAGAAAGGAAAGATTATTTTTCTAGAAGCCACCGGCAGCCTGCGAAGACGAATGCAGGATTTGGGGTTTTATGACGGAACTGTAGTGGAATCCCTTCACAGAAGTCCCTCGGGAGATCCTGCAGCCTATAGTGTAAGGGGAACAGTTATTGCTCTCAGAGACGAGGACGCAAAAAAAATAATTCTGACTGTTCCCGTATGAGAAACGGAGGAATGTATGGGTGATGACAGATACCGCGCTGCACTTGCAGGCAATCCCAACGTGGGCAAAAGCACTGTTTTCAACAGCCTCACCGGAATGAAGCAGCATACCGGCAACTGGAGCGGCAAAACCGTGGATACGGCAAAGGGTTGTTTTACCTACAAGAGTAAAACTGTCGAGCTGACAGATCTCCCCGGAACCTATTCCCTGTTTTCAGGGTCCGGAGACGAGCAGATTGCAAGAGATTTTATATGCTTTGAAGAATACGACTGCATCGTAATAGTCGTGGACGCGGTATGTCTCGAGCGCAATCTTAATCTGGTACTGCAGATTTTAGAGCTTACAGGCAGAGCCGTATTATGCGTAAATCTTATTGACGAAGCAGCCAGAAAGAGAATATTTACAGACATAAAAAAACTTTCATCCATTCTCGGAATCCCGGTGACATGCACTTCCGCAAGAAACGGTGAAGGGCTTGAAGAACTTAAGGAACAGATTTTTGTTACAGCTTCAAACCAAGGGCAGAACAGACAGTCTCTTTCATTATATGATAACAGTCTGAAAAAAGTTACCGCCGCTCTTTCAGAATATTTTTCACAAAGGGGTCTTCCCGAAAAGTTTTGTGAATGGGCAGCAATGAGACTTCCCGAACATGATGAAAGCCTGAACAGTTCCATAATAGAAAAATGTGAGTTATCATTGAGAGACCGTCAGGAATTAAATACTATACTGGCAGAAACAGAAAAAAATATTTCGGATATAGGAATGGATATATCCGGGTACAGAGACAGTACTGCAGGATGCATTCTGAAAAAAGCTTCGGAAATATATGAATCCTGCGTGTCATCGGAAGGCAAAGGCCTCAGCAGTACAGACAGACGTCTTGACCGGATTTTTACATCAAAACTGACAGGTTATCCTGTAATGCTGTTAATGCTCTGCGCGGTGTTCTGGATAACAATAGTCGGAGCAAACTATCCCTCCGCGCTCCTTTCCGGAGTCTTTGACAGTCTGAAAGTTCCTCTGTCGGATTTGTTTGCCGCATTAAACGCTCCGGATTTGATTAGAGATATACTTATAGACGGTGTATATTCCACCCTGTCCTGGGTAATTTCGGTTATGCTTCCGCCTATGGCCATATTCTTTCCTCTGTTCACACTGCTGGAGGATTCCGGATATCTGCCCAGAGTTGCATTCAATCTGGATAACTTTTTTAAAAAAGCCTGCGCCCACGGCAAACAGAGTCTTACTATGTGCATGGGTTTCGGCTGCAACGCCTGCGGAGTAACAGGCTGCAGAATAATAGATTCTCCCAGAGAAAAACTTATTGCTGTAATCACAAATACTTTCGTCCCCTGCAACGGACGATTTCCCGGCCTCATAGCCCTTATTTCAATGTTTTTCGTGGGAAGCAGTTCGGGATTCTTCCGGACCGTAAAAGCAGCTATGATACTTTGCCTGCTTATTCTGTTCGGAATTTTCATGACTCTGCTGGTGTCAAAGCTTATTTCAAAAACCATACTTAAAGGTCTTCCCTCTTCATTTGTTCTTGAACTTCCTCCCTACAGGAAACCCCGTTTCGCGGAAGTAATTGTGCGCTCTGTTATGGACAGAACGGTCTTCGTTCTCGGAAGAGCTGCTGCGGTATCCGCTCCGGCAGGAGCCGTAATCTGGGCCGCTGCAAATATCTGTATCGGAGAATCTTCAATACTGTGCATATGTACTGATTTCCTCGATCCCTTTGCTTCTCTTTTGGGCATGGACGGAGTAATCCTCATGGCATTCATTCTGGGCTGGCCAGCAAATGAAACAGTTATTCCTCTGATAATAATGACATATCTGTCCGCCGGAACTCTTACAGATTATTCGAGTCTGGCCGAACTGAAAACCCTGTTCATTGACAACGGCTGGACCGCGTCCACCGCACTCTGCACAATGCTGTTCAGCATAATCCATTTCCCGTGCGCCACCACATGCCTTACCATATACAAGGAAACCGGCAGCATGAAATGGACCGGAGCGGCTTTCCTTATTCCGACCGCAGCCGGAATAACAGTATGCCTTGCGGCAAATACGATAATGAACTTAATAATGTAAAAAACACGGCATGATAATATAATCATGCCGTGCTGAATATTTAACAGTTCTATAATACCCTGCCCATGTTCTCTATTGATGTTTTCACCAGAGACTTGAACAAAGGCGCCACTCTGTCTGCGCTCTCCTGAACCTCTTCATGGGAAAGAGGATTCTCCGCAAGGCCGGCAGCCTTGTTGGAAATACATGAAATTCCGCAGACTCTAAGTCCCATATGCTTTGCAGCAACAGCTTCGCAGGCAGTAGACATACCCACAGCATCCCCTCCTGCCATGCTTGCCATCCTTACTTCCGCAGGACTTTCAAAGCTCGGGCCCGTGAACTGAACATAAACACCTTCTTTAAGAGGTATATCCAGTTTTCCTGCAGTCGCTTTTATGATTCCCCGGAGCTCTCTGTCGTAAATTTCCGACATGTCCGGAAAACGCGGTCCCAGCTCATCTATATTCGGTCCTACCAGAGGATTCGGGAAAAATGCCATAATGTGGTCTCTGATAAGCATAAAGTCTCCCGCATTGAAATCGAGATTTGCTCCTCCCGCAGCATTTGTCAGAAACAGCACCTTTGCACCCATCATTCCCATAAGCCTGGTTGGGAGAACCACATCGCTCAGTGAATATCCTTCATAATAGTGAACGCGACCCTGCATTACCACTACTTTTACATCACCTATATATCCGAAAACGAATCTGCCTTTGTGTCCGGGAACAGTAGATACCGGAAATCCTTTGATTTCACTGTAATCCACCGATGCCTCCTGCTGAATTTCGTCTGCAAGTGCGCCTAGTCCCGACCCGAGAATGAGAGCAACTTCGGGAACAAAATCAGTTTTTTCCCGTATGCACTTCAAAGCCTCCTGAAGCTTTATGTAATCACTGTTCATATAACAACCTCCGTATATTCACACTATCAGCCAAGATCATAGAAAAACTGTTCGAACGGACTTTCCGCGTTCAGATCATCTTCTTCCTCATCATCCTGATATCCCATATTTTTGAGGAATTCCTCCTTGTCCTCAACGATTTCCCATCTGATCTTACCGGTCTGCACGATATGCTTTTCGCAAAGATCATCGAACCAGTCTTCCCATTCCTTTGCGGTATCAAAGTCCGGGAGCTCGATGTCAAGCTTTCCGCAAATATTTCCTATCATGCTTAATGGTCCTTCTCCTAAAAAATCACTTGGTTTTCCCATTTCTTTTCTTCCTTTCTTTAAAAAATATAATAATCTAAAGCTCAGACAATATTCGTCTTGCCGATTTTTCGGTCTCATAAACGGCTTTTTCAATATCTATAGTATAATACTCTCCGCCGCTGTACAGTATTTTACCGTCACATACTGTCATATCCACATCTCCGCCCTTAGCGGAATAAACAATATTATCTAAAAGACTGTGAACCGGTCTGAGGTGAGGCAGGTTAGTGTTGATCACCGTCAGATCCGCTTTTGCACCCTTCTTTATTACTCCGCAGTCTTTTCTTCCCTGGGCCCGTGCGCCTCCGAGAGATGCCGCCTCAACAGCCTGGCGGGGCGAAATAACCGTAGGGTCCATGTGCTTCACCTTCTGCATAAGAGCAAAGAATTTCATCTCCTCTATCATATCGAGATTGTTGTTGCTGGCTGTACCGTCAGTGGCAACAGCCACGTTTATTCCTTTTTCATAAAGTTTTTTTACATCGCAGATGCCGCTTGCAAGTTTGAGGTTGCTCACAGGACAGGTGGCCGCCGTTACTCCTTTTTCCGCAAAAATATCAAAATCTTCTTCCTCGAGCCATACACAGTGAGCCGCAGTTGTCGGGCTGTCGAACATGCCCAGATTGTTAAAATAAGCTGCAGGAGTTTTCCCGTGCCTTGCTTTGCACTCCTCATGCTCCTTATAAGTCTCAGAAAGATGAACATGCATATTGGTTCCGAGGCTTCTGCTGTAATCCGCAAATTCCTCAACTACTCCCGGGAAGGAAGTGTATTCCCCATGAACCGACATGTCAATTTTCACTCTTCCTCCGCCCGCACCGTGATAGTTTTCGTACAGATATTTGGAATTCTTGTAATCATCCAGGTCTTTAAGCCTTTTTGTCCGGTCAAAGCATACCAGACCGACTCCCAGGTTTGTCTTGAAACCGCTTTCCATTACAGCTTCAACCATTTTCTCCCCATGCATATACATATCAGTGGCAGAAACCGTTCCGGTTCTAACCATTTCGGCAATGCCTAAAAGGGTTCCCCAGTATACGTCTTCACCGGTGAGGTGAGCCTCGAAAGGAAAAATCTTCTTTGTAAGCCAGTCGTTCAGATTCAGACCTCCTCCGTACCCCCTGAGGAGAGTCATGGGAGTATGGGCATGTGCATTATAAAACGCAGGCATAAGCAGCCTTCCTCTGCCCTCTATGATTTCCCCGTAATTTTTTTCAGGCTCTTTATTACCTATATAATCTATTGTGCTGCCCTCAACGCCCACACACATATTTTCTTTAATTTCAAAATTTTCATCTATTACAGTAAAATTTTTAAACAGCATTTTGTCCTCCGGTACCCTATTTCCATATTTTTACCAGCCCTTCTTTGTGCAGTTCTATCAGGAACAGAACGGAAAGAGGGCCAAGGAAAAATCCTATAAATCCGAATATCTTCAATCCAGCATACATCGCGGTAATAGTCACTATCGGATGGAGTCCTATCTGGGTCCCCACAATCTTAGGCTCAACAGCATTTCTTACTACCATAATAATCACATACAATACCAGCAGTCCTATTCCGGTAAAAAGATCTCCGGAAACCAGCTTTATCACTGCCCACGGAATAAGGATTGTCCCGCTCCCGACAACAGGAAGAATATCGCACAAAGCAATAACCGCTGCTACGGATACGGCATTGTCCACGTTCAGAAAGCTCAGACCAATGGAGTTTTCCACAAATGTAATAATCATTATCAGAACATAGGCTTTCAGAACTTTAAACAGTTTTTCTTTAATAAAAACCTTAAGAGTTCCCAGCATCTGCTGACCCTTTTCCGGCAGCTGTCTGAACAGAAACTCCTTGACAGCGGGATAATTCAGGCTGATAAATACCGAACACATTATCGAGAAAACCAGGGTTATCAGATAATACGGAAGCTGTGTAATCTGATTGGTTACAGCATTAAGAAATCCAGATGAAAAATTTGCCGCCAGAGACGCCAGCTCGTTTATCATGGTATTTGACATATCCGAAATCAGCTCCACCGTATCAGGCGCAAATCTGTTTGCTATGCCAACTGCCCAGTCATTCAGATCTATCAGCAGCGGCATCAGATAATTCCTGTAAATATCAGGTACTTTTGAAACGATATCGGCACATTTGTTTATAGCTGCAGCAGCACCGAACCAGATCAAAAGCCCCAGTGTAATATACAGTATTACAAGAGAAATAAATGAAGCTATTTTGTTCTTTATCGGTATATGTTTTGACACAAAATTAGATAAAGGCTGCATCATAGCTACCAGAAATAAACCTACAAGAAAAGGGACAAACCACCCAAGCATGTACTTTACAACAAAGAAAACAACCGCCGCGATTGTTACAACGAACAACACGTCAACTATGAATTTTTTCTTTGATTCGCAGTCCATAACATAACTCCTTTCAAAGTTATGTTATCACATTTAGTATTTTCATACAACACAAAACTGTCTGTTAAAAGCCCGTAATCCGGCTGTCCGGATAAGTCATAAAAACCCTTCTGCAGCACAGATCAAGGCTGTTTTTTTTCGACTCATCATCCATTATGAAGTCTGCCCTCAAAATGCTTCTTCCGGCAGAATTTCTGCATTTCACAGGCTCGCCGGGAGCTCCTTTTTCATTGATAACACAACTGAATACTGCACCGTTTTCGTACCAGCACAAACGTATTATACCCATAAACCTTATTATTACCGGATGGGAACATGCCGCCTTTTTCCTTACTGTATGCTCTTCGGACAACGTATGCATTTTAGTATTATATGTAATATATTTTATTGTAAACATTCCTCCGTCCCTTATCGTATAAGCGGTGATTATGCAGTCGCCGGAAATCATGATGTCATGCCAGAAAATATCGCTGTTCATACTGATTTTTATCAGCCCTTCAACATATCCGAACCGGCTGCTTCTCAGCAGAATTATCGAGTTTTCTTCTCCGTTCTTCTCTATCACCGAGATTATCGTGCTGCCGCAGTTTTCGTCTCCGGCCGCTGCAGGTCCGTCAACAGGCCCGAAGGTGCAGTACTCCATTATGTCCTTTACCTGATAGTCCACATCCTCCCCGCCTTCAGTCAGAGCCTCAGCCGCTGCAGTATATTTTGTCAGAATCCTTTCGTTTCTGTTATCCTTCTTCGAGTGGGAAACAATAAGTTCACAGCTGTCGCCGGAAAAATAAGGCACAAAATCTCTTAAAATAATATCCGTGGATCCGGTTTTAATTCTGCTTTTTTTATGCCTGCCCCTGCCTTCGGCATACACATCCATATCGCCCGATGCGTTAAGACAAAACAGGTACAGCATTCCCTGTCCGTCGCTGCAGGCTTTGACCTCCTCTACAGATTCCGCAAATACGCCGTTCCTATTTACTCCTGCGTTTTTCGACCAGCAGGTTATATAAAGCAGTCCGTCCCTGAGAATAAACCTTGAAATATCCCCGTTATTCTGATAATGCATTATGCAGCTCTGGTTTAACAATGCCATCCGTATCTTCCCTTCGTCTTTTTTTACAGATTATGATTTTGGGATTGAAAAAATTACTGTTCCCTTCTGCACAAAAAACTGAGGCGGCATACTACAACCGCCCCATGAATCAGCATTTTGTCTTGTTTGATTTGTTTGGTTTAACTGTTCTGCAGCCCTGAACCGGCTTGCACACTATTTCGCATTCACATTCACATTTGCAGTCTCTGCCGCAGTCATCTTCTTCCCGGCCACATTCACAGTTTTCTCCAGACGGTGTCTGAGGAAAAAGCTGCGGATAAGAAGTGCATATAGTAGACTGCTGGGAAGGCGCCACTGCGTATCCTGCAGACAGAACACACAGCTGAACGGGCATAACTATTTTCTTTTCACAGGTGAGACAGAGAGCTATGATCAGATTTGCCCTTACCTCCCCGGTATCCGGGTTGATTATCAAATCTCTCTGTATGTTGTTTGACGCCAGCCTCGTATGACACAGCATACTGCAGAATTCAGTAAATCTCGGAAGAAAAGCGGACTCGGAAATTCCCGGCATACACAGTTCAAAGAAGTTTGTAAGTATCATCGGTGAAGATACAGGCGCTACCGGAACGTTTGCAGTCAGAGTATAAGTACATTCACACTCATTGCTGTCGCAGCCTATCACATCCATTTCTACTATGACGTTTCCCGTAATCTTAATATTCTGAGTTCCGAATACCGGAGTGCCGCAGTCTCTTTCCTCACATTCCGCAGTATCTGCATAAATCAGCTTCTGAGACTGTGTTCCGTCCGGACCCGCAACCGTAACAGGCTTTCCGTTTCCGTCCTCTACAAAGGTTCCCCCGGAAATTGTGACCTCCGCATCTATGGCAAGATTGCAGGGATCGTTTATGTTATATGGATTGAAATACTTGCGGCATCTGATATCCGCTATTCTTCTTATCCTCACGCCCTGAGGCAGGCATGGCGTAAATTTCTGACCTCCCACGGATTTCAGCCCCTGTAAGTTGAAGAGTACGGCATCAAACACCTTCTGAACAAAAACCGGCTCCGCCGATACATTATTTAAATTACCGTCAAAGCAGCACATAGAAGCGGGCGAGCAGCATTTCTGTAAAATATCCTGGCTGCCGCAGCCCTGATTAAAG
>JAUNCY010000104.1 GCA_030526325.1 Bacillota bacterium | reverse complement strand
CCGTAATTCACCATATTCTCGATGAGCATGGGATAAGGCTGGGTAAAGCACAGTTTCACCGTATAATCGTCTATTTTTTCTGCCTTGTCAAAATTCGGGTAAGTGCTGTCAAAGTTGTAGGCGTACTGAATGGAGGACATTCCGCTGGCCTTTTTGTGACGTTCAAGGTTTGCCAATACGGCATCCGCATTAAAGGCTGTTCCATCATGAAATACAACATTTTCATGCAGCTTAAAGGTCCATTCGGTGCAATCTTCATTGCTGCTCCACTCGGTGGCCAGGCAGGGCAGGAGGTTTCCATTGTTGTCCGAAGAAATAAGGGGCTCCCATACAGATAAGGACATGATACAATAATAGGCCTCCTGTTCTCCGGGGGCAATATCACGGGTGGAACCGATGACAAGTTCATCTTCCTTATCATAGAGGACATCTTCTGTTGATGCGGTGGTTTTGTTTTCTTCTGCCGTTGCGGAAAGCGTTCCTCCAAGCAGAGTGGCTGACATGGCAAATGCCAGCAGACAGGTAAACAGTTTTCTTTTCATATCTTTCCCTCCTTAAGTAAAGTAAAATAGGTAAATGTTCTAAAATCCCCTGGGAAAGGATTGCCTTTACCGAATTTCCGAAAGACAAAGGGAAAGTACAGGAATACAAAAAACAGCTTTGATAATACAAAGCTGCTTTTTTGTACAGAAAATAGAAAGCTCAAAGGCTTCCCTGGTACTGTTTCTGTCAAAAAGAGCATCGTTCTCGCAATCCTCATTTTTCATCATAAGCAGGTCTCCTGACTTGAGATCATCGCCCCGCATTCCCTTCCCAGACCATCGTCCAGTGGTACTAATACTTTAATGCGCGACTCCCTGACACAGTGACGGAATCGTTCCGGATTTTCACCGGATTCCCTTTTCATTTCAAAGAAAACTTATGACCATTTTGAGTTCATTTAGATATTATCTATTATAAGCAAATATGAATAGAAATGCAATAGGAACAGCAATGAAAAGTATTACTGAGAATATTTCATCATTGTTTTTGGTGTGAAACATTTTGAATCGTTGTTGTTGTAGTTCAATAATATAGATTGAAATCTAATATGGTTTATGCTATAAATATATCAACAGGTGCTTCCATCACGGAAGAGAATAGAGAATGCGGGTGTAATTCCCGAACGGTCCGGCCACTGTGAACAGATGGACCATTCCACTATGCCATTGCATCTTACGGTGTGAGAAGGCGGAATGATCTTATATCTGGAAGTCAGGAGAACTGCCTGTTCATTGATTCGAAACAGCTCCAGGGTTAGTGGGGTTTGGAAGATATCCGCATTGTAAAATATGTGGTTTCTTTTGCGTATCAGGCTTACCTTGAACAGGTAAGTCTTTTTTTATGTGCCAGGAAGGTCAAACCGATCATTCGAAAAGAGGAAACGGTTATGTTAGATATTAAGAATGTAAGTATAGATTTTTCAGTAAAAAACGGTACGATCCGCCCTGTGGACGGAGTCTGTCTGAAGGTAGAGAACGGCATCCGCCATTTGATTGTCGGGGAAACCGGAAGCGGAAAAAGTGTTTTGCTAATGAGTATT
>JAUNCY010000103.1 GCA_030526325.1 Bacillota bacterium | reverse complement strand
TACTCCGGTAACCATTACAAATACCAGAGGGAAAAATGCGGTTCTGATTGGCGAAGAAGACTGGAAAGCAATTGAAGAAACGCTGTATCTAATGTCTGTTCCGGGTATGACAGAATCTATCATTGAAGGAGGAAATACGGACATTTCCGAATGTCTTGATGAATCAGAGGTGGACTGGTAATGTACAGAATTATATATACTAAACAGGCTGCTAAAGATATTAAGAATCTGAAATCCTGCGGATTGGATAAAAAAGCCAGAGAATTGATTGAGATTATGAAAAAGAATCCGTTTCAGAATCCTCCGGCATATGAAAAACTGGTAGGAACTTTACAGGGGTATTGTTCAAGAAGAATTAATATTCAGCATAGGATTGTATTTCAGATTATAGAAGAACCTAACACACATGAAGATATTGACTATGAAGGCTATGTAAAGATTATTCGTATGTGGACACACTATGAAAGATGAAGCCTGATAATAATTAATCCCGAAATGTTGAAGTATCAACGATTCGGGAGTTTTGTCGTGGCCGCGCCGGTGGGCGGATAAGTGAAAATACAGTCAGTATTGAACAAATCCCAGTATTGTGGTATAAAAATAAGGAAAGAACGCAGAAAAGGGGGAGGGCTGTTGAAAGAAAGGAAATATCTGACGATAGTGCATGAGAGAAAAAAGATCATGCTCAATATCGATAATATTCTTTATGTTATTAAGGTCGGAAAAACAGCTGAAATACATCTTGCAGGAGGGACGGTATACAGAGTCAGAATGACTCTCAGCGAGCTTGAGACAAAGCTGGGAGATGAATTTGTGAAAATACACCGGGGATGTGTGGTATCCGCAATGGCTGTGCATGATGTTACCGATCAGGTAAATCTCAGCAACGGTGAATCTCTGGAATATGCTAAAAGAAAAAAGAAAGCAATCATACAGCAGCTGGTTTCAAACAAGAAAAATATTATCAGCAGGCTGAGCGGCAGCGGGGTCCCGGAGAGCGAGGCGGAATACAGAAAATACTACGAAAGCTTTGACAGAATGCCCTTTGCATTTACCGATATTGAAATGGTTTTTAATGATGAACGCCATGCGGTGGACTGGATTTTCAGGTACGCCAACCCTGCTCTTGCGAAGCTGGAAAACGTGTCTCTTGAAAAGCTTGTCGGCAGTTCATTTGCAAGCCTGTTTGAGAACATGGACTCAAAATGGCTGAGACTTTATGAACGGGCGACCCTCTATGGGGAAACTCTGGAAACGATCGAATACAGCCCCGAGATAGATAAACACCTAAAAGTAACGTGCTTTCCGACTTTTAAAGGGCACTGTGGGTGTATTCTTTTCGATATTTCTGAGATAGAATTAACAGGAAAAAATATATATTTTAATCACCAAAGCCTCTGAGCCTTTGCCATAAAAGCATTGACGGAGGCTTTTGTCATTTCATGTTGGTTTAATGTCATTTTGTGCCGTTTTTATTGATTAACAATTAATGAATCTATATAATTAAGGGTTAGTTATGGTATCTCAGCAGTTAAAACTTTCAATCAGGAGGAAAGGAATGAAAAAGTTTTTAGCAGTTTTAATAATATGTATCATGTGT
>JAUNCY010000102.1 GCA_030526325.1 Bacillota bacterium | reverse complement strand
TAGATCTTCAGGCACAGAAATATCTCAATCGTCTGGCAGACTACCTGTATATCTGCGCAAGATATGCAGATTTTCATCAGGTATAAATCCCGCTATGGGGAAATGGATGTTTTGTGAAACCGGGCTGAAAAATCAGAATTGAAAAACAAAATCTGAAATTACCTGTTGACTCTCACGCTGCGTAATAGATTACTATGGGTTTATCAGGAACGGGAGGTCAACAGCAATGAGGACAGTTAAGGAAATATCGGATTTGACGGGTATCAGCGTGCGTACGCTTCATTACTACGATGAAATCGGGCTTTTGAAGCCCACAGAAAAAAGTGAAGCGGGATACCGGCTATATGACGATATGGCATTGGGAACATTACGTCAGATTTTGTTTTTTCGTGAGTTTGATATTTCTCTGAAAGAAATCAAAGCAATTATTGAAAATCCGGTTCTTGATAAAGAACAGATTTTACAAATGCAGCGAAAAATGCTGGTGTCCAGGAAGGAACGTATGGAGCGTCTGATTGCCAGCATTGACAGAATTTTGGAAGGAGACAATACCATGGATTTTGAAGTATTCAGCAAGGACGAATTAGAAGATATGTATAACTCTATGTCTGCAAATATGAGTGAAGAGCAAAAAGCGGTTTTCATTGAGTATTACGGCAGTATGGAGGAATGGAAGAATAAATTTCTTGAAAATGCGTCAACGGAAGCTGTTCAGGAAAACTTCCGGAAGGTTGTAGAGTGGTACGGCAGCAAAGAAAAAGCGCTGGAAGCATCAAAAAATCCGGGAAATACAGAATTTGTTCCGGCTTGTCAGAAACAGCTTGTAGAGGTTATTAAGAAACTGGCAGGAAAGATAGGACAGGATGTAAATTCCCCGGAAGTGAGAGAATTGGTTGGGGAATATGATTCCGTGACAAAACAGATGTTCCAACTGTCGGATGCTGCTTCTATGGTGCTTGAAATAGCTGCGGCTTATCGCACGAACAAGGAAATTCAGGCAGCGCAGGACAGCATTTACGGAGAAGGCACAACGGAGTTTATCGGACAGGCCATGGAAGCGTTTTATCTCAGCGGCAACGCGTTTTCCGACTGAGATAAACCAGGTAGGATCGTGTTTCCTGAGAGATACCGATTATCGCTATGACGGCGAACGCCTTCGATGAGGATCGCAAAGCCGCATCAGAGTCTGGTATGAATGGTTTTATCTCGAAGCCGATAGATATAAAAGAAATTATTCATGTGCTGAATAGTGTGATAGGTGAATTACAGTGATAAGAATGCAGTCTGCAGATTGTTGTTGACAACCCATTTATCAAGAGGTAAAATAAGAAAAAATCAAACTGGTGAGCAAGAGTAGTACATAAAGATCGGGTGTATCCAGAGAGTTGCAGAGGGTGAGAATGCGGCAGCACAGACTGTATGGAATGGACTTGCGAGGGCGGCCTGAAATCCACAGTGGAGAGTAGGAGCCGACGGGGTTCCAACCCGTTATAAGAGAGAGCATATGTCAGTATGCAGACAGAGAGGTCGCCTGATGGCGGCAATCAGGGTGGTACCGCAGAAGTTTAAGCTTTTGTCCCTACAAATATGTGGGGATGAAAGCTTTTTTGTTGTATAGAAA
>JAUNCY010000007.1:51627-52549 GCA_030526325.1 Bacillota bacterium | reverse complement strand
AGCCATCGCGGGAGTCATTGCGATGAAGCCTGACGTGATTATTCTGGACGAGCCTACAGCGGGGCTGGACCCGAAGGCTCACAGAGATATAATAAACATGCTTTTGACCCTGCATAAGGAGTCTGAATGCAATATTATCCTTGTTTCTCACAATATGGAGGATGTGGCGGAAATAGCGGACAAGATTATTGTGATGCACAGAGGCAGCGTATTTGCCCAGGGAACTCCCGGGGAAATTTACCGGGAGCGGGACAGACTGCTGGAAATCGGTCTGGAAATACCCAAGACAATGCTTTTTATGAAAATGCTTGAAGAAAGGGGCTTGACTGTAAACCCTGAAATCATGACAATGGATGAGGCGGTCTGCGAGGTCGAAAGGCTTATGAGGAAGAAAAAATGATTAGAGATATCACGCTTGGACAATACTACCCGGGGGATTCTTTTATTCACAAACTGGACCCTAGGTTTAAAATAATTGCTACACTTGTGTATATAGTGGCATTGTTTATTATGGTGAACTTTACAAGCTATATTTTCACTATAGGGTATATGGCAGCAGTAATAATAGCTTCAAGAGTGCCCTTGAGTTTCATTTTGAGAGGAATGAAGCCTATTGTGATAATCCTGGCGTTCACCTTTATTATAAACCTGTTTATGATAAAGGGCGGAGACGTGCTCTGGAGTCTGGGGTTCCTCAGCATAACCGTCGGAGGCGTAAAATCCGCCGTATTTCTGGCAACAAGACTGATAATGCTTATAATAGTTTCATCTATGCTGACCTTCACAACCAAGCCTATAATGCTTACAGACGGTATAGAAAGCCTTTTGAAACCTTTTAAGCGGATAGGTGTGCCGGCTCATGAACTGGCAATGATGATGTCAATTGCGCTGAGATTTATTCCGACTCTTCTGGAGGAAACGG
>JAUNCY010000007.1:0-51617 GCA_030526325.1 Bacillota bacterium | reverse complement strand
ATCATGAAAGCTCAGCTTGCAAGGGGAGCGGATTTTGAAAACGGAAATCTAATTAAAAGGGCAAAAGGACTTATTCCTATTCTGATTCCGCTGTTTATAAGCGCTTTCAGAAGGGCGGACGAACTTGCTATGGCAATGGAGGCCAGGTGCTACAGAGGCGGCGAAAACAGAACCAGAATGCACAGTCTTAAGTTCGGAGGCAGAGATGCCGCGGCAGCTGTTATTACTGTACTTATGGTGGCGGCACTGATAATACAGAGAATATTAATGTGACAAATATCACAAAACAGACACAAAACTGTCACAGAGCTATGTGATATTTGTTATAACGAGTGAGAGGGCAGATAGGATTATCTGCCCTTTTTCAAAAAAAGGGCGGCAGGACTTTGCTCCCGTCAGATATCGGAAAACGGGTGACTGAATAGGTTCTGCTCGCAGATTTTGGAAAGGCATGCGGCTCGCTGCGCTCGTGCGCAAGCCTAAGGGAAAAGAGAACCAAAATCAGGCTCACACAACCTGCAGTCAAAGCCGTTTGCCTTAGAATCTGCCGAAGATTAAAACCCTGCCTTCAACAAAAGAAAAAAAGGAAAGGGCGGCAGGGTTTTGCCTGAAAGTTAAATTATATAATGGAGGAGATTATGCAGAACGTACTTATTGCGGAAGATGAGCAGAAACTCAGAGAGATAGTGGCAAAATATTTGAAAAAAGAAGGTTATAATGTATTTGAAGCGGAAGACGGGGAAAAGGCTCTTGAAATTTTCAACGACAATCCCGTTGACATAGTGATTCTGGATGTTATGATGCCGAATGTGGACGGATGGTCCTGCTGCAGGGAAATCAGAAAAACATCCGACGTTCCTATCCTTATGCTGACCGCAAGAAGCGAAGAAAACGACAGGGTTTTCGGATTTGAACTGGGAGCGGATGACTATGTTACCAAGCCTTTCAGCAACAGAGAGCTGATGATGAGGGTGAAATCTTTAATAAGAAGAAGCTCAAAGGGATCGGATACTGTCCTGGAAGCTGGAAAGATAAAGATAAATGTCAGAGCTCATCGAGTGATTATGGACGGCAAAGAACTGGAGCTTTCACCGAAAGAATACGATCTTCTTATGTTCTTCTGGGAAAACTGCGATATTGCTCTTTCCAGGGAAAAGATTATTGATAAAATCTGGGGCTATGATTATTACGGGGATATGCGTACAATAGACACACATATCAAGAGACTCAGAAGCAAGATAAAGGATTCGGGCTGTGAGATTCAGACCGTAAGAGGTGTAGGATACAGGTTTTACATCAGTGAGGAATAAAAGGTAAAATGAAAAAGTCAATTTTTACAAAAACCTTTGTGACTATTCTTATTGCGGTTTTGATAATTCTCGCTGCGGCGTACACCGTGACGAGTCTGTTTGCCGAGAATATTTACTATTCAAGCAAAATAGTGCAGGCCAAGGAAACCGCCCGTGAGGTGGGATGGCTTGTAGATGAGGAAAACACCGGTTATTCGGAGTTTATATACAGCGTGGACGAACTGGTAATTCAGACCGGCGGAAGAATAATAATTCTGGACAAGGACAATCAGATGGTCTACGGAAGCAGAGCCGATTCGGATTTGAACAATGCCAACGAATTTGTGCCCCCGGAAGCTCTTAAACTGAAGGCAAAAGAATACAAAATATATGAATATAAGAACAGTTCAGGAGAGGTAACCCAGTACACTTACGCCGAAAGGCTTGAAAACGAAGTGCTGGTGCTGGTGGGGATTCAGGTAAAATCCATAACAGAAACAGTGGCTATCATAAAACGTATTATGATGTTTGTAATGATAGCGGCTGCTATCATAGCCGTGGACGCAGCTTATCTGCTTTCCAGAAACATTTCAGTTCCTCTAAGACGGCTTAACTACGTTGCCAAGGAAATTGGAAGACTCAACTTTGACATACGGTACGAGGGCACAAGAGAAGACGAAATAGGAATGCTGGGAGGCACTTTAAACGAGCTCTCGGAGAAACTTGAGAAGAACATAAACGGCCTGAAAAAAGAACTGGAAAAAGAAAAAAATATGGACTATCTCAGAAGACAGTTTATAGCACAGGCTTCTCACGAAATGCAGACCCCGATAGCAATAATAAACAGCTATATGGAGGCTATAGAAGACGGAATTGTCGAGGATGAGGAGGAAAGAGAAAGATATTTCGAAATTATCCGTGACGAAACCAACAAGATGAGCAAAATGGTGAAAAGTATGCTGGATCTGTCCCAGATTGAGTCGGGAACCTTTACGATAAAGAGAGCTGAATTCGACATTTACGGGCTTCTGGAGCCTGCATGCGAAAAGTTCAGAATTCTGGCTGAATCTCAGGATATTAATTTCCTCCACAGTGAAATCCCTAAGAACAGTTTTTATATTTACGGAGATGAATTCAGGCTGGAACAGGTGCTAACGAACTTTATTTCCAATGCATACAAGCATACTATGGCCGGCAAAATGACATATCTCAGCTTCAGGGAGATAGAAGAAAGTGAGATGGCGGAACCTCCTATATCCAGATATGACAGAGGCATACGTATTTCAGTCTGGAACGAAGGCGAAGCAATAAATGAAGCAGATCTTCCGTATATCTGGGAAAGCTTCTACAAAGCCAAGACCTTGACCGGCCAGAAAGGAACAGGACTGGGATTGTCTATATCCAGAAGCATACTTCAGCTTCACGGATATGCTTTCGGAGCCGAAAATGTCGGCGACGGAGTGGAATTCTGGTTCGAGGCACCGGGAAGATTTGAGAAATAAGGGTAGAGTTTTTATTACAGGAAGACTATAATAAACAAGGTAAAAAAATTCCTATTCAGAGAGGTTAAGAAATGAGCAGGCAAATTAAGGTATATAAAGAAGAAAGACGTTTGGAGTTTTGGAACGACAATCAGCTTGTTAAATCTTACAGAGCCGGACTGGGTTTTTCTCCCAAGGGAGCAAAAATCAGAGAAGGAGACGGAAGAGTTCCGGAAGGAGAGTATTACATCTGTACAAAAAATGAGCAGAGCAAATTCACTCTTTTTATGGGATTGAGCTATCCGAATGCGGAGGATGCCGCAAGAGGGCTGAGAGACGGGCTTATCAGTCAGGAACAGCATGACAGGATTGTGGAAGCAATCAGCAATCACCTGAGACCGGACTGGGAAACGGATCTCGGCGGAAAAATCGGTATTCACGGTAAGGGAAGCGCTTTTGACTGGACCGCAGGCTGTGTTGCTCTGGATGATGAGGATATAAGAGATTTGTGGAAATATGTTGAAAAAGGAGACCGGGTTGTAATTTACCCATAAAGAACAGGAAGATGCGTTACAGAAGAGTAAAGGGAGCTACAGAAAAATTTGAGTCCCTGAGCAGGTATATTACAAAGGATGCCGCCTCGCACAAAGGAATGTGGAAAGAGGTTTTCGGAAATGACAACCCTGTATTCCTGGAGATGGGGTGCGGAAAAGGTAAATTTGTCACGGAAATGGCGAAGAAAAACCCTCAGTATAATTATATAGGCGTAGAGGGACAGGAGAAGGTTCTTCTGAGAGCTGCCCAGAGGGCATACGAGGATAATCTGAACAATATAACCTTTGTATGCGAGTTCCTCAGACACCCCGAGGAATGCTTCGAAAAGGACGAAATCTCCGGATTATATCTGAATTTCAGCGACCCGTGGCCGAAGGCCAGACATGCAAAAAGAAGACTGACTCACAGCAGGTATCTTAACGGATACAAGCAGTTTTTGAAACCCGGAGGGGAAATCCGGTTTAAAACGGATAACGACGATTTGTTTGATTTTTCCGTGGAAGAAATAATGAACAACGGATTTACACTGCTGGAGCTTACGTACGATCTGCACAGTACGATTTTCAATGCGGCGGAAGTTACTACCGAATATGAAGATAAGTTCCGGCTCTGGGGCAAGAAAATTAAATATTTAAAGTGCAGAATATAATTCAAAATAAAGCGAGTGTTCGGACAGTTGTCCGGACACTCGTTTTTTCGGAACTTATTTAAGGTCGAAAGATTCGCAGTCGGTACACTGAATCTGTGTAGGATTGCTTTCGTGTGTTCCTACTGTAATAGCGTTTAAGCTGCAGAAGTTTTCTGACTGACAGTGGTGTCTGCACTGATGAACAGAGCATTTTATTGATTTGTTAGCCTGCATTTCAATACCTCCGATTTTTGATTGAGAATTATCTCAAGCTTAGTATGTGAAAAGGACTTTTTTTTATTCCGGAGTATATATATTTAATTTTCTGTTGAAAATATAGTATGAAAACAGGAGATTTCAACAGATCATTATGCTTTGGAGGGAAATGTTTCTATGAAAGATTTTTTTACGATAGGAAGGCAGCAGCTTTGGATCGGGACTATAATAAGTGTATGTGTTGTGGCGGCGGCACTGTGCTTCGGATGGATGACGTGGAGCGGAAGCGATGCGGCAGGAGAAAGCGGAGACTGGGACACAGGTACGGCATCAGGGCAGGAATTACAGGCAGACGAAAATCCTCAGGTTTCGGGCGGGAAAGACCTTCAGACCGGTACGGCTCCCGCTGAAGAGGAAAACACCGAAGCCTCCGGAACGGTGATAGCAAGCCCTTCATCATACGAACTACCCGTTAAAGGAAATGTGTTCAGAGCTTACAGCCGGTCGGAACTCACCTATTTTCCTACACTGAATCAGTACATGACGCACAGCGGAATAGACATTCTTGCACCTGAAGGAACGGAGGTTTGCGCCGCAGCGGAAGGACTGGTATCAAAGGTAACGGATGACAGAGCCATGGGAAAAACCGTGTGGATAGCTCATCAGGGAGAAATAATTACCGTGTACTCGAATCTTTCGGAAAATATCACGGTTGAAGAAGGAGATGCGGTGACAAAGGGACAGGTTATAGGAACCGCGGGAAGCACTTCGCTTTATGAAAAATCGGACGAGCCTCACATTCATGTGGAAGTTCTTGTAGGGGGAAATCCTGCGGATCCCGCCGATTATTTCGAATATTAGAATCAGAATGCAGTACAGACGTACAAATCAGCGTACGTCTGTATTCTTTTTGTTTTCGTTTTTTGATTTTTCCTCTGCGGAGTCTTTTCTGGCTTTGATGTACAGAACTATAAGAATAATGCCGATCAGGACGTATGCGGCAGCCACCGCAGGAGTCCCTCCTATAGAGGAAAGGGTCTTTTCCATTATGCCCATAAGCAGCACAGCGGCGGCAAGCAGGGCAAAAATGGCAATGGTAAGTGATTTTTTCATATGTAAACCTCGTCAGTCTTTTGTTGTCTACAGGGATTATATAATATAGAATGAAGGGCTGCAATTACGACTGCTGAAATGCTTATATATTTTTTCTTGACAGAAATTTATGATAAGAGTAAACTAAAAAACTGTATTATCAAAGATAAAGAATAAGGGAGAAAAACAAAGATGCAGGACAATACATTGAGAAATATAGCAATAATTGCTCATGTAGACCACGGAAAGACTACCCTGGTGGATCAGCTTTTAAAGCAGTCCGGTGTTTACAGAGACAACCAGTCTGTGACGGAAAGAGTAATGGACAGCAATGATCTTGAGAGAGAAAGAGGCATCACAATCCTTGCCAAGAATACCTCGGTGAGATACAGGGATGTCAAAATAAATATTGTGGATACCCCGGGTCATGCGGATTTCGGCGGAGAGGTTGAGCGAATTCTCAAAATGGTGGATGGAGTTCTTCTTCTTATTGATGCTTTTGAAGGCCCTATGCCTCAGACAAGGTTTGTACTGCAGAGAGCTCTCGAACTGAATCATAAGGTTATCATCGTAGTGAATAAAGTTGACAGGCCGGACCAGAGAGCAGCCGAAGTTACCGATGAAGCTCTTGAGCTGCTCATGGATCTTAATGCCACCGACGAGCAGCTGGATTCCCCTATTATCTACTGCTCTGCAAAGAAAGGATATGCAGCTTATTCGGCAGAGGAATTTGAAAACCCGGAAGAGGGAAAAATTCTGGATATGAGACCGCTGCTGGATACAATTCTGGAATATATTGATGCTCCGGAAGCTGATACAGAGAGTCCGGTGCAGATTCTGGTGTCATCCATAGATTATAACGAATATGTGGGAAGAATGGCAGTTGGAAAGATTGAAAGAGGAATACTGAAGCAGGGCCAGGAGGTGGCTGTATGCGATTACCATAATCCCGAACAGATATATAAGGGAAAAGTTTCAAATATTTATCAGTTTGAAAATCTCGACAAAACGGCTGTAACATCAGCAACTGCGGGAAATATTATTTCATTTTCAGGAATAGAAAAGATTACCATAGGCGAAACCGTCTGTGACACATCCGCTGTTGAGCCTCTGCCGTTTGTGAAGATTTCGCCTCCGACAATCGAAATGGTGTTTTCAGTAAATGACAGCCCTTTTGCCGGAAAAGAAGGAAGATATGTAACCTCCAGAAATCTTAGAGACCGTCTGTTCAGGGAACTGCTCAAAGATGTTTCCCTGCAGGTCAGAGAGCTTAATACGGATGCTTTTGCTGTAGCGGGAAGAGGAGAGATGCACCTTTCGATTCTCATCGAAACCATGAGAAGAGAGGGATACGAGTTTCAGGTAAGTACACCGAAGGTGCTGTACAAGGAAATTAACGGAAGAAAATGTGAGCCTATTGAGAAGGTTGTAATAGATGTTCCCCAGGAAAGCGTCGGAGCGGTTATGGAGAAAATGGGTCCGAGAAAAGGTGAGCTTCAGTCAATGAACCCTATAGGCAGCAGAATCAGGCTTGAACTGCTTGTTCCGGCAAGAGGTCTGCTCGGATATAAAAGCGAATTTCTGACAGATACAAGAGGAGAAGGCATCCTCAACTCTGTTTTTAACGGATATGAACCGTATAAGGGCGATATTCCCACAAGAACAGGAGGCTCGCTCATAGCATTTGAAACGGGAGAAGCCGTAGGTTACGGTTTATGGAATGCCCAGGACAGAGGAACTCTTTTCATTGAACCTCAGACACAGGTATATGCGGGAATGATAGTTGGAGTTTCGCCGAAAAGCGAAGACATAGCCGTAAATGTATGCAAAAAGAAGCATGTAACCAACACCCGCGCCTCCGGAAGCGATGAGGCGCTGAGACTTGTTCCGCCGAAAAAGATGAGTCTGGAACAGTCTCTGGAGTTCCTGAAAAACGATGAGCTTCTGGAAATAACTCCCAAAAGCATAAGGCTCAGGAAGAGAATTCTCAACCACGAAGAGAGAATGAAGCAAAGAAGCAGGCAGTAACTGTTAATAACATATGAACTTAAAAAAAGCCCTTTTGCGGCTTTTTTTATTTTCGTAAACAAAAAATTAAATATAACATTTATGGCATATTAGGTTTATTTATGGAAAAAACAGAAAATAATACTATACTTGTGGTTATTAATAACCTGTTTGGTTGGGGATGAAGAAGAAGACAGAGATATAATAAATTAAAAGAGAGTCGCCTCTTTAAAGGGGCGAAGATAGAAGTATATAGGTAAGGAGGAAAACCATGAAAAAGGCCTATATAAATGGTGTTGTTTACACCATGAAAGAGGAAAACGATGCGTGCAGCGCATTCGTAGTAGAAGACGGAATCTTTATCTACTGCGGAAATGACGAAGAAGCAAAAGCGATTGCTGACGGCGAAGTTGTCGATTTAAAAGGAAAGACAGTGCTGCCGGGATTTATCGATACGCATCAGCATGTACTCGCATATTCAAGAGACCTGCACAAGCTTAATCTTAAAGATGTAAAATCACTGGAAGAGCTTAAAGACAGAATCAGAGAAAAAGCAGCGACATTAGAAAAAGGCGAGTGGATTCAGGGAACAGGTTTTGACCAGGAAAAGTTTCCGGTTAAAGTGCTTCCTACTAAGAAGGATCTGGACGAAGCAGCTCCTGACAATCCTGTATTAATTACAAGATACTGTCTCCACGTAAATGTGGCAAACAGCAAAGCTCTCGAAGCAGGAAACATTGACAGAAACTTTGTTCCGGCTGTTGAAAACACAGTAGAATTCGGTGAAGACGGAGAGCCAACAGGTGTTATTTTCGACCAGGCAGCGGCAGATTTATCCGCTATGATTCCTGATCCGAATGCAACTCATGAGGCAAGAAAAAATGCCGTTGAACTGGCATGCAAAGAACTTAACAAGTCCGGTCTGGTAGGAGTTCATCCTATTCAGGGTAAACACTGCGACCTGTTTGAAGACACAAAGATTTATCAGGACCTGGCAAAAGAGGGAAGACTTACTGCCAGAGTATACCTCGGATTCGACGAACTGCCGGGTCTCGGAATGAGAAGAGGCATGGGCGATTCCATGGTACAGTACGGTTTCTACAAGCTTTTTACAGACGGAAGCCTCGGCGCACGTTCCGCTCTGCTTAATGAGCCGTATTCAGACGATCCTGAACAGATAGGCGTAACAAACTATTCTCAGGAAGAACTCGACAGAAAAATTCAGGAAGCTTACGATATGGATTTACAGATCGGTATCCACGTAATCGGTGACAGATCGGTTGAAATGGTTATCGAAGCTATCGAAAAGGCTTACTTTGCTAATCCTAAGAAGGATGTAAGATTCAGAATGATTCATATGTCACTTCTTAACGAGGAAATTATCAGAAGAATGAAAAAGCTTCCGGTTGTAATAGACATCCAGCCTATGTTTGTTTCTACAAACGTAAGATGGTCGGAGTCAAGAGTAGGACCGGAAAGAGCAAAATACAACTACTGCTGGAAGAGACTTATCGATGAAGGTTTTATCCTTACAGCAGGTTCGGATTCTCCTATTGAAACCTACAATCCGATGATGGGTACATATGCTATCGTGACAAGACAGGGTCTTGACGGATATCCTGAAGGCGGATGGTATCCTGAACAGAGAGTTTCTCCTTATGAAGCACTCTGCATGTACACAAAGAATGCAGCTTATGTTTCATATGAAGAGGATGTTAAGGGAACAATAGAAGAAGGCAAATACGCAGACTTCGTAGTTCTGGACAGAGACGTGTTCAAGACACCGCACAGAGAAATAAAAGACATTCAGGTTGAAAAAACATATTTAGGCGGAAAGCTTGTATATGATAAGCTTGGAGGTGAACAGTAATGATAAAGCCGGAAATTAAAGCTTTTGTCAACGGAAGATTCTACACAATGCGTGAAGAAGGCGAAACCTGTCAGGCAGTTGTTGTAAAAAACGGAAGAATCTTCAAATGCACCGATACAGAAGACGCTGTGAAAACAGCTGAAGCCGCAGGCGGAGAAGTAATAGACCTTAAAGGAAAGACTGTTCTTCCGGGATTTATCGATGCTCACCAGCATGTACAGGCATTTGCGGGAAACATGCAGAAGATCAATCTCAGAGACGTAACCTCTCTGGAAGAGCTTCAGGAAAAAATAAGAGAAAGAGTCGCAGTGACTCCTAAGGGAAGACTTATTCAGGGAGCAGGCTTTGACCACGAAAAATTCAAGGTTCCTGTACTTCCTACAAAGGAAGATCTGGATGCGGCAGCTCCTGACAACCCTGTTATCATTACAAGATACTGTGTGCACACAAATGTTGCAAACAGCATGGCTCTTGAACAGGGCGGAGTAAAAAAAGGCTTTGTTCCTTCAAGACCGGGTACTGTAGAATTCGACGAAAACGGAGAGCCGACAGGCAGACTCTGGGAACAGGCTGCGGCAGACCTCGTAAGCGAGATTCAGCAGGGCGGAGACTCATACGAAGCTGTTAAAGATATGGTGGCAGCAGCTCTTCTCGAATCCTCAAAATACGGCATCACAGGGGTTCATCCTATTCAGGGAAAACTTTGCGACCTTTACGAAGAAACAAGAGTATATCAGGATCTTAAGGACGAGGGCAGACTCCCTGTAAGAATTTACATCGGATACGATGAATTCCCGGCAATGGGCCTTAAATCAGGTCTGGGAGATGAAATGGTTAAATACGGCTTTTATAAAATCTACACAGACGGAAGCCTCGGCGCAAGATCCGCAAGACTCAACGAACCTTACAGCGACGATCCGGATCAGGTCGGAGTAATGAATCACACCCAGGAAGACCTTAATGATTTAATTAAAACCGCTTATGACAGAGACCTTCAGATAGGTATTCATGCAATAGGCGACAAGGCTATAGAAATGGCACTTACAGGTCTTGAAAACTGTTACTATGAAAATCCGAAAGAAGATATCAGATTCAGACTGATACACACATCACTGATAAATGACAGCATTCTTGAAAGAATGAAAAAACTGCCGATTATGTGCGACATTCAGCCGACATACGTTTCAACAAACGTAGGCTGGTCGGATTCAAGAGTCGGCGAAAGAGCGGGCAATCTGTTCGCTTGGAGAAGGTTGGTCGATGCAGGATTTGTTTTATCGGCAAGCTCAGACGCACCGGTAGAACCGATCAATCCGCTGCTTGGAATTTATGCAGTAGTTACCAGACAGGGCTACGACGGATATCCTGAAGGTGGATGGCACCCTGAAAATAAACTTACCCGATATGAAGCTGTTTCGCTTTATACCAAAAATGGAGCGTATGCGTCCTTTGAAGAAGATATCAAAGGAACCATCGAAGAAGGCAAGCTCGCAGACTTTGCTGTTCTGGATGAAGACGTATTCACAGTGCCTGAGGCTGAAATACAGAACATCAAGGTTGTAAAAACCTATCTCGGCGGTAAGCAGACTTTTTCACTGGAGTAAGAGTAGCAGACTAACATTTATACCTTAAATTAATTTAGGAGGGAAGAAACATGAAGAAAAGATTAGCATTAATTCTCGTGGCAGTAATGGCATTTTCCGTATTTGCAGCAGGCTGCGGAGCAAGAGGAGAAAGCGGCGGAAGCAGCGATGAAGGTAAAGCAACTTACACAATCCGTATGGCTTATGACGTTGCAGAAAGCCACGCATCACACACAGCAGCTGTTGAAGTATTCCAGAAAATGGTTGAAGAAGGCTCAAACGGCGACATCAAAGTTGAATTATATCCAAACTCACAGCTTGGTTCTGTACCTGAAAACATCGAATCAATGCGTACCGGCGGTCTTGAAATGTGCTGGGCATCAGACGCTGCAATCGCAGGTTTTGTTCCTGAATGGAATCTCGTAGGACTTCCGTTCCTGTTCACATCAATTGACGCTGCACACGAAGCTCTTGACGGTGACTTCGGAGCTGAACTCGACAAAAAACTCGAAGAACAGTGCGGAATCATTGACCTTGCAAACGCTGACGTAGGATTCAGAAATATCACAAACAGCAAAAAAACTATCACATCTGTTGCTGATTTAAAAGGCATCAAGATCAGAACAATGACAAACACAATTCATATTGAATACTTTAAGGCTCTCGGCGCTATTCCTACACCGATGGCATTCAGTGAACTGTTCACAGCATTACAGCAGGGTACAGTAGACGCTCAGGAAAACCCGACAGCTATGATCTGGAACAACAGACTTTATGAAGCTCAGAAGTACATGACAATCAGTGAACACGTATGGTCTTCAGCACCTATCACAATCGCAAAAGACTTCTATGAAAGCCTTCCTGAAGAATACCAGACACTTATTGCTGACGCAGCAAAAGCTACAATGGACAGACAGAGAGAACTCATTACTCAGCAGAACACAGACTTCGCTAAGAACATTGCAGAAGCAGGCGTAGAAGTTGTAGAACTTACACCGGAAGCTAAAAACGAGTTCCAGCAGATCGCTTTAGATACAGTTTATAAGACAGCTGCAGAAGAATACGGCCAGGAACTTATCGACTTAGCACTTGCACACAACAAATAAAATCAGGCATTATAATTAAAATTAAAAGAGAGTAGAATTTTTGTGAATCAGATTCACGAACAGTTCTGTACGAAGGGCGCTGCCCTTCGTACAGATTATACGATTACTCGAGGAGTGATGACATGAAAGTATTAAGAGTTATAAACAATAAGCTTGAAGAAGTCTTTCTCGTAATATTGATGGCTCTTGCAGTAATAATAGTATCGGCACAGATTGTAACGCGTTTTATACTTAAGACTCCGCTCCCCTGGAGTGAGGAACTGGCAAGGTATATGTTCATATGGCTGGTATGGGTCGGAGCTGCCTTTGCCACAAAAGAAAGAAAACATATCAGAATTGACGTGGTAGTCAGCAGACTGCCTCAAATCGGGCAGAAAGCCTGCGCAATAATATCGACAATAATATGGATAGGTTTCACTATCTTTATGGTTTATATTTCAGTAATTTTGACATCAAGTGTTATGACCGGCGGTCAGACAGGTACAGGAAGCGGCATACCTATGTGGATTCCTTATTCCGCTATTCCGGTTGGAATGGCTCTGATGCTGTTCAGAATCCTTCAGAATTGCTATTATGACCTCAAAGCTCTGAAAGGAGGAAAAGACTGATGCTTACAACAGTATTGATGTTATTCGGACTTCTGGGCGTACTTATGTTCATTGGAGCACCTATTGGTATTGCCCTTGGTGTGTCAACCGCATTCATGCTTTATTTTACTACTACCATAGATATGACAACAATGGCATCAGCCTGCTTCGGAGGACTTGATTCATTCCCTCTGATGGCTATTCCGTTCTTCATTCTTGCCGGAAACTTAATGAAATCCGGTGGTATTTCAAGAAGACTTCTGGATCTGGCAGATGCAATGGTAGGTCACATCAGAGGAAGTATCGGTATGGTAACAATAGTTGCATCAATGTTCTTTGCGGCTTTATCCGGTTCCGCTCCTGCAACTGTTACTTCCATCGGTTCAATTACAATTCCTGAAATGAAAGACAAGGGATATGATCCGGCATACGCTACTGCTCTTACAGCAGCATCCGGAACAATCGGCGTAATCATCCCGCCAAGTATTCCTTTCGTAATTTACGGCGTTGTATCCGGCGCATCTATAGCCGACATGTTCATTGCCGGAATTATCCCGGGAATTCTTATCGGCGTGGCTCTCATGGCAGTAAACTACATTATCGCCAGAAAATACGGATACGGAGTAACAAAGAAGTTCAACATGAAGGACGTTCTCGTAAGACTTAAAGATTCCATCTGGGCTCTGCTCGTACCGGTAATCATTCTCGGCGGTATCTACGGAGGAATTTTTACACCTACAGAATCCGCTGTTGTAGGTATAGTATATGCTCTTATCGTAGGCGTATTTGTTTACAAAGAACTTAACGCAAAAGCAATATATGAAGCATTCAGGGATACTGTACTCATTAACGGTCAGACAACCTTCCTCGTAGGTCTGTCGCTTGCATTTGCAAGATACCTGACAATGGCACAGGTTCCGACTACAGTAGCAAGCTCAATCCTTAACTTATCAAATCCGATAGTTATTCTTCTGGTTATCAACCTGCTGCTGCTGGTTATCGGCTGCTTTATTGACAATATTTCTTCTACAGTTATTCTTACACCGATACTTCTTCCTATCGTTGTAGGTCTGGGAATGAGCCCGGTACAGTTCGGTATCGTAATGACTGTAAACCTTGCAATAGGATTTATTACACCTCCTTACGGCGCAAATCTGTTCTATGCATCCGCAGTAGGAAACGTTCCTCTCGAAAAGATTGCAGTAAAGATTATGCCGATGATTCTTGTAATGGGTATTATCCTGATGGGTCTTACATTCATTCCTCAGCTCAGCTTATTCCTGCTGTAGTATATCAGACGCAGAATTATTAAAAATAACTAATTCTTCAGGGACATATTAAAAAATAATATGTCCCTGTTTTTTATGTTTTTTTGCGGTTTTTTTAGTTTTTGAAGGGGTTTGTGAGGTTTTTTCAATCACTTTGTCACAAATTTGTCATAATTCTTTTTTTTTCGCTGAATAATAGAAATTGTAAAGATAGGCTCTGTGTATTAGTATTATACTAACTAAAACCAACAAGTAATTGTGTTGTGAGAAGGAGGTAGACAAATGAAATCAATGAAAAAATTACTCGCAATTATCTTAATGATGGCATTAGTCATGACAACGTTTGCTGCTTGCGGCGGCGGTTCTGATGAAGGCGGCGAAGCCGGCGGAGATCAGGTTTACACATTCAAAGTACAGTGTGCTTATCCTCCGGGAGACCAGGCTTATGATGTTCATATGCCGACAATCTGTAACCTTATTACAGAATACACAGACGGTCAGATTCAGTGGGAATACTATCAGCCGGGCGCAATCTGTGAGCCGGGACAGGTTCCTGCATCACTCTCAAAAGGTATCTTAGACGCAGCTCTTTCAGCTCCTAACGATACAGCTCAGATTGTTCCTGCGGCTTATGCAGAACAGGGTATACCTTTCTGGTGGGCAACAAAAGAAGATATCTATTCATGCTTCTATGAACACGGAATGCTTGATTATCTGAGAGAACAGTACGAAGCAGCAGGCATCTACTACGGCGTATGGAACGGCGAAGGCGGATACATGCTGATGACAGACTTCCCTGTAAATTCAGTTGCTGATTTAAAGGGTAAGAAAATCAGATCTTCCACAAGTTATGCAACACTCATGAACATAGTTGGAGCTTCCCCTGTTACAATGTCAGGCGGAGACATCTACATGGGTATGAAACTTGGAACAATTGACGGTTACATCTACTCAGTTGCTGAGCTCGAAAATTCAGCTCTTAAAGAAGTAACAACAGACGTTATGATTCCTGCAGGATGCGCAGGCGCTCCATGCAACTTCCTGTTCAGCAAGAAAGCTTGGGATTCACTTACACCTGAACTTCAGGAAAAGGTTAACGAAGCTCTCGAACAGTCATTCTGGGATACAATGGAAGCAGGCGAAGGATTAGACGATGAAGCTATCGCAGCTGCAAAAGAATACGGCGTAAACTTCAATGAAGTAACAGGCGCTGAATTAGACGCTTTCTATGAAGCAGGCGGAAAAGTTCTTGAAGAACTCGAAGCATCATATCCGGAAGCAAAAGAAGGCTTTGATATTCTCAGAGCTTGGAAAGCTGCAAAGGACGGAGCTGCTGAATAATTATTACGGACTTTATAAAATCAAATAATGATTTTAAGGAGTTATAAACTGTAAGATGTTTCTCGGAAGGAGGGTAAAACCTCCTTCCATTATTGTAAAGCAAGGAGGTGAGAGAGTGTTAAACGTTTTAGGAAAAATCCGTAACGGAATTGATACCGTTAATGATGTAATCGGCAGAATATCCAAATACATACTGCTTGTAATACTTTTTTCATTGATGTTCGAAGTAATCGCAAGATACGTATTCAACAGTCCTACCATCTGGGTTCAGGATGTATGCAAGCAGGCACTGTGTGCTCTGGGTGCTCTGGGAGGAAGCTATGCCCTTCTCTATAATCAGCACGTAAGAGTTGACGTATTCTACGGTGCATGGTCGGAAAAAACAAGAGCTATTGTAGATATCTGTACTTGTGCTTTATATATGCTTTTCCTGGTACTTCTTGTATACCAGACAATAGTTTCTGCTATCGACTCATGGACTTTCCACGAAAGAATGGCCAGCGTATTTGCACCGCCATTGTACTACATTAAATCCGTGATTCCTGTAGGAGCAATCATGCTTTTACTGCAGGCAGTGTCAAAACTGATTCACGACATCCAGACCGTAATAACCGGTAAATCTGAAGGATTAAGAAGTATTGATTAAAGGAGAGGAACTGATATGACATATCCTGTATGGTGTTTTCTGCTCTTATTCGGAGCAATGATTGTTTGTCTGTTCCTGGGTATTCCGGTTGCTCTCGCTCTCGGCGGAATCGCAACTGTAGCTATACTCTTAATCTGGGGAATAGACGGAACTTATGTTTTGTCAAATGCGGCATTCAGTACGTTTACGACTGATACCTATTTGGCTATTGCGATGTTCCTGCTGATGGGGAACATACTGCAAAAGGCCGGCATTGCCGACGGCTTATATGAAATGTTATATAAATGGATGGGAGGCCTCAGAGGAGGTCTTGCAATGGGAACAGTAATCATCTGTGCTATCTTCGGTGCTATGTGCGGAGGAAGCGGACCTGCTACTATCACAATGGGTCTTATTGCACTTCCGTCGATGCTTAAGAGAGGATATGACAAGAGACTGGCTATGGGCTGTATCGCAGCCGGCGGCGTACTCGGAATCATCATCCCGCCGAGCATTCCGATGATTATTCTTGCAAACTACGGAAATCTGTCCGTTGGTAAGCTATTCTTCGCAGGCGTTATTCCGGGAATACTCTGCGCAGGCATTTATATTATCTACATTGGAATCATCTGCAACGTGAAACCAAGCCTTGGTCCTGTTGTACCTAAGGAAGACAGCGCTTCTTTCAACGAAAAGCTGCTTTCACTCAAATCGCTTATAGGACCTATCATCCTGATTCTGCTTGTACTTGGTTCTATTTATTCCGGAGCTGCAACTCCGACGGAAGCTGCTGCTGTAGGTGCATTCGGTGCATTCCTTATTGCGGCAATCAACCGTCAGCTGGGGGGCGGAGTATTCGGAGATATACTCAAGAAAACATTTGCTCTCACAAGTATGGTACTTTGGATACTCGTAGGTGCAAACCTGTTCAACGTTGTATACAACTACATGGGAGCTTATAATCTGCTGATAAACGTTACCGAAGCTCTTCCGGGAGGAAAATGGACAGTCCTCGTAATGATGCTTCTCCTTAACTTCCTGCTTGGATGTCTTATGGATGACTTTGCTATCATTACCCTGACAGCACCGCTGTATCTGCCGATTATCACAAACCTCGGATTTGACCCGCTGTGGTTCGGTCTGGTGTTCCTGTTGAATCTGCAGATGGCTTATCTGACACCTCCTTTCGGATTCAACCTCTTCTATTTAAAGAGCGTTGTGCCGAAGGATATCAAGCTTACAGACATTTACAAATCGGTACTGCCGTTCATCGCGCTGCAGGTTATCGCATTACTGCTCTGCATATTCATTCCGGATATCGTAACATACCTGCCGACAAAGATGATAGCTTAATATCAATTAGCAGAAATAAAAGCGGAGGCCTTTGGTCTCCGCTAAATTGATTTTTGTGGGGATATTTTATTCCGCTGAAACAGACATTAAAAAACTTCCGGGATACAGATTCACGGAAGTTCTTTATTCTTATTCATCTTTGAATACTGAGTATACCTTGGCAAACTTATTTGCATTATCCTCGTCTCCCAGCCGTTTATAGGCCTTGGCAAGAAGCTTGTACGGTCTTGCGTCTGTAGGATCGGCAGCAAGAAGCTTTGACAAAAGGGAAATGGCTTTATTATAGTCGGATTCAGAAAAAGCGTTTTTTACTTCTTCGTAGATTTCGGATTTTTCGCCCTGAGAGCCGCGTGATGAGGCTATGTCCAGGTTGAACTGCTGAAGAGTATTCTTAAGTCTGTCTGCCGTAAACGGCTTCTGAAGATAGGTTATAGCTCCCAGCTGTATGCAGTCTACAGCATTTTTAACGGTCGGATAAGCAGTAATAATAATAACCGGTGTGTTGTTGCCTTCTGAACGGATTTTCCTAAGCACTTCCGTACCGCTGATTTCAGGAAGTTTAATATCCAGAAAAACAAGATCGAATGCCTCTGTACGGAGTTTATTCAATGCCTCCGTGCCTGTGGAAGCTGTTTCAACGGAAAAACCTTCAATCTCGAGTGTTTTTTCCAATAATAGCCTAATGTTTTTCGTGTCGTCCACTACCAATGCTTTTTTCATGGTATTAACCTCCCTTATTTTTTTATATCCAGCTGCATGGTATTCAATACGGGAACCGTGAAAGAGAATAGCGAACCTTTTGGATTATTGTTTGTACACCATATATCACCGCCGTGAGCGGTAATTATCTCTTTTGAGAGCGCCAGACCCATGCCTGTTCCACCCAGTTCTATATCACTGTCGTTTACCTGAAAATATCTTTCAAATATGCTTTCGAAGTACTGCGGAGGGATTCCTATTCCCTGGTCCATAACCTGAACTATGATATGATCATCAATGTTCTGATACGCTTTGATTTTTATCTGATCTCCGCTGTTAGAGTATTTAAAAGCGTTTGAAAGAAGGTTATTCATAACCCACATTATTTTTTCGCTGTCAGCATTTATCATTGGCAGCGGATTCTGAGGCTCGTAAACAAAATCAATATTCATTTTATTTGCCATGTGCTGGAACTGGCTCATGGACTGATGAATAATTGACGATATATCAGCGTTTCCGAAGGAGTAGGTAACCTCCGAGGAATCGTATTTAGACATCTGAAGCAGATTGTTTACGAGATTTGTAAGAGAGAAACCGTCTTCTTTTATGGTAGAAATAAGGTCTCGCTGGTCTTCGTTGATTTCACCGATCGCAGGGTTCAGCAGCAGATCCGCACCCATAATAATGGAAGTAAGCGGCGTTTTGAACTCGTGAGAAATGGTGGAAATAAAATCGCTTTTGGTTTTGTCGAATTTCCTCTGTTCCTCGAGAAGGTTCTGCATCGGTTTAATGTGACGGCTTATAAGCGCGTTTGAAGTAATAAACATGGTTATGCTTAAAACCAGGAAAATCGCTATGAGAGCGACGGCGTTGTTTCTGTTTTTCTTCATCATTTCCTCACGTTCCTCAGAGGAGGTTTTCTCCATGTATTCTTTGTAAGTGTTGAGTGAAGAGAATACAGCCGTTATCTGCGGGGTCATGGTGAGCTTGTAATACAGATACGCATCTTCCCTGGATTTCGAATCGTTAACATCGTAGTTCTGAAGCAGAGTGAACATATCTATATAGTTGTTGTACTGGGAATGTACATCAAAAATATAATTGATTTCCTCAATGGTGGAAGCCTTTTCGTATTCTATCTGATATAGCTTCAGAAAAGCCTGCGTATAGGACTGGAATGAGGTAAGGGATATCGCATCCGCCCCGGAAATATGCTGAGGTATCATAAGGGTCTGTGAATAAAACAAAGATTCCATTTGATTGAGATTGCTCACAGAGGTGTAACATCCGTTTATTGTGCTGTTTATGTTTTCTATCGTATTTTCGTGGGCAAGAAATGACATGAAAAGAAAAAGAAGGATAGATATAACGAAAGCTGTAAGATATACCAGATTTTTTTTTCTTTCCATATTATATACACCCCTTGCGCTGAAATAAGTTTTATTCAGAAATCGCTGAAATATACAGCAGATTTATTGTGATAAAGACAATATAAATTATGTTAAATTATATGATAGTTTTGTGAATAAATCAACAATCATCTATGTTATTAAAGAAATATTTGAGAAAGCCGGAAACCGAATGATACAAATAATTCCGCAGGGAAACGGGAAAACAGAAAAAATATTCGGAAAGATAATTGTATATGGAGAAATTATTAAAATAGTATAATCAGACATGCCTAAAATTGAAAGTATCCATTCTGTTTATGAATTACCGGGCATATATTTTCAGTATCAGACTACACCGCTATCGAAGAAAATTTGCAATTTTTCAAAACCTGCATAAAGCATATTCGTGAAAAACAGTATAAAATGCAAAAAATATCCTCGATTTAGAGAAATTTACAATATAAAAATAAAAGAAAAAAATTTTATAGACGGATTATAATGAATATGTTAAAATGGATTAAACACGAAAGGAGGACGATTATATGTGTATGAGAGTTACTGACCACGTGATTCTTGGTCAGGATGTAGATCCTAAAATGATCGAGATTACAGTTGATGGTCAAAAAATTCCTGCTAAAGAAGGTGAACCTATTCTGGCAGCTTTATTAGCACAGGACATCATGGTAAATCGTTATACTGTAAAAAGAAATGAACCTAGAGGATTATTCTGCGGTATCGGACAGTGCACAGACTGTGCAATGGTAGTAGATGGAAGAGCAAACGTAAGAACTTGCATCACTCCTGCTGTAGAAGGAATGATCGTTGAAACCCAGTACGGATATGGAGGTGCAGACGATGTTAAATAAGCAGTTATTAATTATCGGTGCTGGTCCTGCCGGCTTAGCAGCAGCGATCGAAGCAACAAAAGCAGGCGTTAAGGATGTTCTCGTAGTAGACCTTAACATGAGACCTGGCGGACAGTTATTCAAACAGATACATAAATTCTTCGGATCAAGTGCTCACAGAGCAGGCGTTAGAGGTATCGACACAGGTGCTGAAATGCTTAAAGAAGCTGAAGAATTAGGCGTAGAAATCTGGCTCAACACAGCATGCGTTGGTTTCTTTGATGAAAGAGTAGCATGTATTGAAAAAGGTATGCCGGACGGATCAAAACAGATTCTTTACATCAAGGCTGAAAAAATCATAATCTGCACAGGCGGACAGGAAAACGTTGTAAGATTCAAGGGTTGGACAACACCTGGCGTTATGGGTGCAGGTGCAGCTCAGACAATGATTAACGTAAATAAAGTACAGCCTGGTCAGAAAATCGTTATGCTTGGCACAGGTAACGTAGGCCTCATCGTATCATACCAGTTAATGCAGGCTGGTTGTGATGTTGTATGTCTCGTAGAAGCAGCTCCTGGAATCGGCGGATACGGCGTTCACGCTTCAAAAATCAGCAGAGCAGGCGTTCCTATCTTCACAAGACACACAATCAAAGAAGTAAAAGGCGAAGGCCCTAACGGAAGAGTATCAGAGGTTACTATCGTTGAATTAGACGACAAATGGCAGCAGATCGAAGGTACAGAAAAGACATTCGAAGCTGACACAGTAACACTGGCAGCTGGTCTCAAACCTGTTTCTGACCTCGTTAGACTTCAGGATATAGAATTAGTATTCAACGGACCTTTCGGCGGTTGGGTACCTACACATAATGAAAAAATGGAAACAACATGCCCTGGCATCTACGTTGCAGGCGACACAACCGGCGTAGAAGAAGCTAATACAGCTCTTGAAGAAGGAAGAGTTGCAGGCGTTTCCGCTGCCGAAGCTCTTGGCGCAATTTCAGCAGACAAAGCAGAAGCTTGGAGAGCTGAAATCTGGACAAGACTCGATGGCCTCAGAATGGGTCCTTTCGGTGAAAAGAGAGCTATTGCTAAAAAAGAAGTTATGGATGCATTTCCAGGCGTAGCAGAAGCTTAGAAAGGAGAAGTGAGAAAATCATGTCAATCAAAGAAGTAGGATATATCAGCCATCAGGAATTAATCGATGCTAAGCAGGACATTTCTGCTGAAAGATATGCAAAAGGCCCGGTTGCTGTTGTAGAATGCGTACAGGAAATTCCATGTAATCCATGTGAAGCAGCTTGTAAATTCGGCGCTATCACAATCGGTGAACCTATCACAAACCTTCCTAAGATTCAGGAAGCAAAATGCACAGGCTGCGGCGTTTGCGTAGCTCAGTGCCCTGGTCTTGCTATCTTTATCGTAAACAAAGCATATTCAGATACAGAAGCAACAGTAGCATTCCCATATGAATATACACCGGTTCCAAAGGAAGGCGAAGTTTGGGAAGCAGTTAACAGAAAAGGCGAAGTTCAGTGCGAAGGTAAAATCGTAAAGGTTATGAATCCTAAAGCATTCGACAGAACACCTGTTGTTACAGTAGCAATTCCTAAAGAATTTGCTGATGAAGTTAGAAGCGTAAAAAGAAAGTAGAAACTGTGAAGGAGGCATATATAATGGCAAGAATTGATGACGAAATGCTGGTTTGCCGTTGCGAAGAAGTAACAGTTGGCGAAATCAGAGAAGCTATCGCTCAGGGCGCATTTGACGTTGTGGGCGTTAAAAGAAGAACAAGAGCCGGTATGGGTCTCTGCCAAGGCAGAACATGCGAAAAAATGGTTCAGCAGTTAATCTCTCAGGAACTTGGTGTAGGACCTCACGAAACAGGTTCAACAAGTGTTAGACCTCCGGTTAGACCAATCAGCTACGGCGCATTAGCAGAGGGGGTATTTTAAAAATGAAATCATATGATATCATCGTAATCGGCGGAGGTATGATGGGTACAGCCTGCGCTTACTACCTTACACAGGAAGGTTTAAAAGTTGCTATTATTGAAAGAGGCGACATCGCTGGCGGTACAGTATCTCATACAGACGGATACATCGGCGCATCAGAAAAACAGCCTGGCGTTGACTCAATGCAGGGCGCAGAATCAATGAAGTTATATGACGAAATGAGAAAGACATTCGACTATGACTTCGAATATTCAGAAAACGAAGACGGCGATCCAATCGGTTTCGTATATTTCTGTGAATCAGAATTCGAATTCGAAAAAGCTAAGGAACAGGTTGCTAAGAACCAGGCTCTCGGTATCGAACAGTATGCTGTTGACCCATACATCCTCAGACAGTTAGAACCAAACTGCGCTAAGGACTTAACAGGCGGCATGTGGGTACCAAAAGACGGAGCTGTATGTCCTTACAGAGTAGCTTTCGGTTTTGTTGAAGAAGCTAAGAAGACAGGTTTATTAGACGTTTACACAAGAACAGAAGTTACAGACATCATACAGGATCCTGCAACTAAAGCTGTTCAGGGCGTTGTTACATCAAAGGGCGAATTCAAAGCACCTAAAGTTGTAAACGCAGCTGGATGCTGGTCACCATTCATCGGTGCTATGGTTGGTATGGAAGTTCCAATCGAACCGAGATTCGGACAGTTAACAGTAACAGAAAAAACAGGTAAAATCACTCAGAACAGACTTGCTCTTGAATATGGTTACTACCTCACAAAGTTCTTCCAGGACGGTGAAAGACCAATCAACCCACTGGTAAAAGCTTTCAACGTATGTCTGAACATCACATCTGACCTGACAGGTAACACAATAGTTGGCGGATGCCGTCTGTTCAGAGGATTCAGCATCAAATCAGAATACAAAATCATGCAGGCAGTTGCTCAGAGAGGTATCAGATACTATCCAATGCTCAAGAACTTCAATTGTATCAGATCATTCGCTGGTATCAGACCGTTCTCTCTTGACCATCTCCCAATCGTATCTGACGTAGAAGAAGTTCCTGGATTCTACATGGCATGCGGTCACGAAGGTGACGGTATCACATTAGGACCTATCACAGGTAAACTGATTTCTCAGTACGTAACAGGCAAACCATTACAGTTCGAATTAGCTCACGAACTCGCATGGTCAAGATGGCAGGGAAGAGATATTGCTGCATATAAAGCAAGAGAAGAAGAAAACTCAAAAGCTCTTAAGGCTATTGAAGAAGAAATCGTAAAATCTTTATCTCAGAACTAATTTAATAAAAGATATATTGCCGCAGGGACTCTGAACGTAGAGCCCCTAGCGGAGTATATAGAGAACTTCAATTTAATAGGTTTTTGACGCACTTATACTTTATTTTTTTAGCACGGTGCGTTGGAAAACAACTGCACCGGACTCGGACTTTTTATAAGGGGGAAAATAAAATGTCAGATCAGGCTGTAGAAAAACAACAATGGGGTAGCGCGCTTGGTTTTATCTTAACATCTATCGGCTACGCTGTAGGACTTGGAGCTATTTGGAAGTTCCCGTACATGATCGGTCAGAACGGCGGCGGTATCTTCCTGCTCATTTGTATTATTTTTGCTATTATAGTAGCAATTCCACTTTGTTGGGCTGAATTAACAATAGGTAGATATACCCAGAAATCACAGATCGTTGCTATGAGAGAACTGGCTGGTAAAGGTTCTCCATGGGTAGTAGCAGGCTGGCTCGGTGCTGCAACATGTACTATCATGATTTCATACTATATCACTATCGTATCAGACGTAATGTTCTATATCTTCAAATTCGCTTCCGGCGGATTAAAAGGTATGTCAATGGATGAAGTATCCGCATACTATTCCGGATTACAGGTAGACATGGGATACAAATTCATCACAGTTATCATTCTGTACTTACTTACAGCTGCTATCATTCTCGGCGGCGTACAGAAGGGTCTTGAAAGAGCAAACAAGGTTCTTATTCCTGCTCTCTTCATATTCCTCGTAGTTCTCGCTATCAGAGGCTTAATGCTTCCTGGCGGCGTTGACGGTGTTGTATGGATGTTCACACCTGACTTCTCAGTACTCAGCCCAAGTGTTATCATGGCTGCTCTTAACCAGTGCTTCTTCTTAGCAGGCGTTGGTTTAGCATCACTGGTATCCTTCGGTTCATACCTTGACAGAGAAAACTCAGATATTCCGTTCTCAGGAACAGTTATCATTCTCTCTAACATGGTAGTTGCTATGCTGGCAGGTGTTGCTATCTTCACAGCATTATTCTCTTACAACATGGACGTTACATCCGGTTCAGGTCTCACATTCATGACACTGCCGTACGTATTTAACGACATGCCTGGCGGAATCGTTTGGGGTACATTATTCTTCATACTCCTCTTCGCAGCTGGCTGGTCATCCGTACTCGGTCTCTATGAAGGTTCTATTTCTGTAGTTGGCGAAGCTCTTAACTGGGACAGAAAGAAGGCTCTCGTAATTATGACAATAATTATGTTCATTCTTTCAATTCCTACTATCCTGTCAACAACAGTATGGGCTAACGTTAAACCGTTAGGTATGGACCTGTTCACATTTATGGACTTCGTGGCAATCCTCATTACTTTACCTGCTGGTGCTATCGTAACATCGATATTCACAGCTGTTAAGTTCTGGGATAAGTACATGGAACATTCAGCAGTCGGAGCAAAATACTTCAAGGTTCCTTCTTTCTTAAAACCTTGGTATTTAGTAGTACTTCCTGCAGTTACCGCTTTAGTTGTAGTAGTAGGTATCGCTGGTTACTTCTAAACAAGTATTATTGTTGTCAAAATATGATTATCCGTTGGCGGGACGCCTGTCCCGCCGGCATATAATTAAATATGTCGCGTAACAACTTTAAGTGTATTGACACGGAGGAAAATAATGGATAAAAGATTAAAAAACAGACATTTTGGTTATGCTACACCTGAAAACATGACCTGGGTTAACATGTGCGACCATCAGCAGATGTCAGGTTATTCAGTAGGCGTCATCTATATTGAAGATGTATTCTATCCAATGGTTCCGGGTAATGTAGTAAATGCTTATACATACGATTTCCCGGTAAGAATGAGAGGAGTTCCAAATCTCGATATCGACAGACTCTTCAGAAGAGATCCTTCTATCGGAGACGATATCATTAAATTAGGCGAATACATGATCGAAAAAGAAGGTATCAGAGCTCTCTGTTCCGCTTGCGGTTTCTTCGGAAACTTCCATGCACAGGTTGCAGCTGCTCTTGATATTCCTGTTGCTCTTTCAAGCTTGGTTCAGATTAACTGGATCAGATCAGTCATCAAGCCGGGTCAGAAGATTGGTATCTTAACAGCAGATAAATCTTCCTTCACACCTGTTCTTCTTGAAAACGTAGGAGTTACAGATTCAAGCGATCTTATCGTTAAAGATTTAAGACATGGCGAACACTTCTCCGCTATCTTAGAATATAGAGGCGAATTCGACAACAGTAAAGTTAAAGAAGAAGTTGTATCAGCTGCTCTCGAACTTCTTGAAGAAGATGCAGACATCGGTGCTATTCTTCTTGAATGTTCAGATATGCCTCCATATGCATATGCTGTACAGCATGCTACACAGCTTCCGGTATGGGACTTCATTACATTAATTAAATGGCTCCATAACGGAACAACACAGAAACCATACACAGGCTGGATCTAAACCATCCGGTTTGTAATTAATCAGTAAATTAAGATTAATTTTTAATCAAAAACCTATTGAAGTTCATTTATAACCGGAAGCCTTCGGGCTTCCGGATTAATCATAAGACATGAGTCTTTTTTTTAACACTTTACATGATAAAAACTAATGTATAAATAAAATATAAATGATAAAATAGCATAATGGCTGCACGCAGCAGGAGTTTTTTTAGTATTTGCGGTTTCGGTTATATCAGTTCATACGTATTACATTGTACTTTTCTGCCATAAACATGCTGAACAAGGTTAAAGTGTATGTTTAAAAAATCAAAAGGGGGAAATATAATGTCGGAAAACGCAGTTGAAAAACAGCAATGGGGCAGTGCGTTTGGTTTTATCATCACATCTATCGGCTACGCCGTAGGCCTGGGGGCTATCTGGAAGTTCCCGTATATGATAGGCCAGAACGGCGGCGGTATCTTTCTGTTAATATGTATTATTTTTGCGGTAATAATAGCTATTCCGCTCTGCTGGGCTGAGCTTACAATCGGCAGATACACCCAGAAGTCGTATATTACGGCAATGAGAGAGCTGAACGGCAAGAATTCTCCGTGGGTTGCAGCCGGATGGTTCGGGGCGGCAACCTGTACAATAATGATTTCCTACTACATTACAATAGTTTCAGATGTTATGTTCTATATATTCAAGTTTGCTTCCGGCGGTTTGCGCGGAATGTCTATGGATCAGGTATCCGCATATTATTCCGGCCTGCAGGTAAATATGGGCTTTAAGTGGATATCTGTACTCATCCTTTACGCTTTGACGGTAGGTGTTATTCTGGGCGGTGTACAGAAGGGTCTGGAAAGAGCAAACAAGATATTAATCCCAGCATTATTTATATTTCTTATAGTTCTTGCTGTCAGAGGTCTTATGCTTCCGGGAGGCATAGACGGTGTAATCTGGATGTTTACTCCGGACTTTTCGGTAATAGACAGTCATGTCATTATGAGTGCTCTGAATCAGTGCTTCTTCCTTGCCGGAGTAGGTATGGCGTCACTGGTTTCCTTCGGATCGTATCTTGACAGGGAGGACTCGGATATTCCTTTCTCCGGTTCAGTAATAATTCTTTCTAACCTGGTGGTGGCAATGCTTGCCGGTGTGGCAATTTTTACGGCTTTATTTTCTTATAATATGGATATCACTTCTGGTTCAGGTCTGACCTTCATGACCCTCCCTTACGTATTCAATGATATGCCGGGAGGCGCTGTATGGGGAACTCTGTTCTTCATTCTTTTGTTTGCCGCAGGATGGTCGTCAGTACTCGGTCTATATGAAGGTTCAGTATCTATTGTAAGTGAAGCGGTAGGATGGTCCAGAAAAAAAGGCACTGTCATAATGACAGTAATTCTCATAATACTCACTGCTCCTACAATCTACTCAACAACAATATGGGCGGACATAAAACCACTGGGAATGGATTTGTTCACATTTATGGATTTCGTGGCTATGCTTATTACACTGCCGGTCGGTGCAATTATCACATCCGTTTTCGTTGCAACAAAGTTCTGGGACAGATTTATGGAACACTCCCAGATAGGAGCAAAATATTTCAAGGTTCCGTCCTTCTTAAAACCATGGTATCTTGCAGCACTTCCGGCGGTAACGGCTCTGGTAGTTGTCGTTGGTATAGCAGGATACTTCTAAACAGAATCAGTCTCATTAGAAGCTGAATACTGAGACATATGATATAAAGAACAGCGAAAAAGAAAGTGTTTAAATCTTTCAGAAAGACATATTTCAGGATAATCTGAATATCATATAAATTAAGCAGCATAAAAGCTGCAAGGTTAATTATTTTATCCCCCAAAATAAAATAATTAAGTCCGGAGACCTCTTATCTTCAAGTTACAGCCTGATCGGATAAGAGGTCTTTATTTTTTCTATGAGAAGGAATAACATGCCGGCTTTGTAATACCTGAGCTTATCATATATAAATGAGCGGCACATTAATAAATATTGCTAAGAATTATCAAAAATAATATAATTATTTGACTGAAAAATACCCGGAAATTGTGATGTTTGTAATCGGAGGTTGCCATGAGTTTAGTGAAATATCAGCTGCTTTTATCTGCGGTTGAAAAGGGAAGTATTACCGGAGCTGTTGAGGAAATGGGATATACTCAGTCAGGGGTAAGTCACATGCTGAACAGTCTGGAGGAAGAACTGGGAGTAGTTCTCATAAACAGAAGCAGAAGCGGAGTCACTCTCACCTCTGCCGGAGAACTGCTGCTGCCTCAGATAAAAAGGATAGTCGCCGACAACGAGGTTTTCATGCAGACCGTGAGCGGAATGAACGGCATGATTTACGGAAAGATAGTGATAGGTACTTTTCCGGAGGTGACATCCGGATATCTGCCGGAGATTATCGGCATTTTTACGGGAAGATATCCCAGAGTTCAGATAGAGATAAAGCACGGCACCCAGACTGAAATTGAAGAATGGATAGAACAGGGAAAAGCAGACTGCGGTTTTATCAGAACACCGGAATCAGCAGGATTAAGGCATATACCTGTATACCGCGACCGACTTGTGGCAGTATGCGGAAAGGAACGAATGCCTGAAATTGATTCCGGAGAAATCCTTTCAGCTGAGTGTCTGAAAGCCAATAAAATTATACTGGGGGAAAGAACCGAAGGATTTGATTACAGAAAGGTATTAAAAGACGCCGGCGGAAAAACGGATATTCTGCATGCAGGAAACGGACACGGCGCGGTTGAGTGGGTAAAACGGGTTCCGGGAATAGGAATAGTTTCTGTTCTTTATGCAGGAAACCAAAGCGGAATAAAAGTCTTTGAACTGGAAAATACCGGGGAGAGAACCATATCCTTTGCATATTCCGATAAAAGAAAACTTCCACCGGCTGGAGGAAAGCTGGCTGAAATCATTGAGAATTACGGAAGGGACAGCATATAGAAAAAATGACCGAATCCATGCGGAATGCATGGGTTCTTTGTATATGTGCGGGGATTTTATCAATATTGCGGGAGTTTGCTATTTGGGATATAATTATTGAGAATCTGTTGAAAGGACATAATATTTAGATGAAGAAGCCGGAATTATTAGCCCCGGCGGGAAGCTTTGAACACTTTAAGGCTGCCGTTGAGAACGGTGCGGATGCCGTGTATTTCGGGGGAAAAATGTTTAACGCAAGACAGTATGCGGATAATTTTACCGATGAGGAGATAAAAAAAGCAGTAAAGTACGCTCACAGCAAAGGGGTTAAAGTATATATGACTATGAATACTCTTGTCGGGCAGACTGAACTTGAACAGGCTGTGAGGCAGGCCGGAGAGGGAGCTGCTGAGGGCATAGACGCTTTTATTGTTCAGGACATGGGACTTGCGGGCCTTCTGAAGGAGGAATTTCCGCATATTCCTCTGCATCTGAGTACCCAGGGAACAGTATATGACTCGGACGGGGTAAAATATGCGGAGTCTCTTGGATTTAAAAGAGTGGTGCTGGCCAGAGAAATGTCCCTTGAAGACATAAAAAAATGTGCGGAAGAGACTGAAGCGGAGCTGGAGATATTTGTTCACGGTGCTCTGTGCATGTGCCTGTCCGGTCAGTGCGCAATGAGCTGCCTAATAGGCGAAAGAAGCGGAAACAGAGGGAGCTGTGCCCAGCCCTGCAGAAAAAGATATTCACTTGAGACCGTTGAAGGGGAAAGAATCGGAGAACCGGGATTTCTGCTAAGCCCCAGAGACATATCATATTTAGACGAGCTGGACGGGATAATAAAATCGGGAGTGTCTTCTCTTAAGATAGAAGGCAGGTTAAAATCTCCCGAGTACACGGCTTTAACAGTTAAGACATTCAGACGATATCTGGACGAAGCCTTCGAATCAGGAGAAAAGCCTATGGTACTCAAAGAGGATATAGAGAAGCTGGAGCAGGTTTTTAATCGCGGAGGCTTATCGAAAGGATATCTTTACGGTAAACAGAACGCGGGAATCTTATCGGGAGAAAGCCCCAAGCACAGAGGCCTTTTCCTGGGAACGGTCAGGAATACAAGACCCTCTTCGGTAAACAGCGGTAAGAGCGTTTTGGAAATAGATTTAAAAAGAGAACTTGCTGTGGGAGACGGCATCGAGATAATTGGCAAGGGAATGCCCGGAGGAATAGTAACCTATATCAGAAGTTCCGGAGGAAATGTCAAATCCGCAGGGGCTGGCGAAAAGGTCTGGGCGGGAGATATACAGGGCAGAATAAAAAAAGGCGATATGATATATAAGGTGTCTGACAGGAGTCTGATGAAAGATATAAGACAGACATATGAGAAGGCGGATACGGGGAGAGAACCCGTAAAGGGATTCTTTTTTGCTCACAAGGGAGGAACAATTGCTTTCGAGGCAGAGGATACTCGGGGAAGAAGGGCACGGGCTGAGGGCAGCATAATCTTGGAAAAGGCTGTGAAAGCTCCTACGGATCGGGAAGCCGTGCTGAAGCAGCTGTCCGGCATGGGAAATACACCGTATATTCTGGCGGAATGCAGCTTTGACATGGACGAAGACCTGATGATACCCATGTCAGAGGTGAAAAAGGTAAGAAGAAAAGCATTGGAGAGTCTGGAAAATGGGAAAGAATAGACAGCGAAGGAATCTGTATTTCTACTGCTGGGAGAGAGAATATATGACTGCGGCAGTGAAAAGCGACAGAGTATCAGTGAATATTAAAGAGTTTGAATACGATGACAATATTGAAGATTTTACAAAATTAAAGAATTCCGGCGTTGAAATCTGTGCATATCTTCCGGTGCTCTGGAAGGGAGAGACTTCGGATATCGAGGAGATATCCGATATTGTATACGGGGTTTACGTGGGAAATGCAGGACAGATAATGAAGGTGAAAAAAGCGGATGTAAAAATGTTTGCGGACGCTTATATGAACATATACAATGACCTGACTGTAAAAACCTCGGCGGAACAGGGTTTTGACGGAGCGGTTCTGTCTTATGAACTTGATTCCGAGAACCGGGAAATATACGAAGAGGTTAAAAAATACGGAAGCTGCAGTGAAACGGAGCTGGAGGTGCTTAGATACGGCAGAGTTCCGGCTATGATAAGCGAATACTGTCCTCTCGCAGGTGCGGAGGGAGTAAGGGGTACCGGCTGCGGAAAATGTATGGAGCATAACCCTGTATTTTTAAAAGATTCATACGGAGACAGATATCCGGTTCTGCTGGATGACACCCGATGCACATCGCTGATACTGAGCAGAGAGCCTCTGAACAGAAAGAAAAGCGCGGGAGGGTTAAAATATACCGACAGAGGAATGGAGAGAATAACAGTATTTGACGAGAGCCCCGGATTCATTGCAAGATTGTAGAACTGCGAACATATGTTTGACATGACAAACCAAAGTGTATAATGATGATGGAGGATTAACGTATAAAAGAAGGAAAGACGGCAGAAGGAACGTGCCGGTTTCAGTACGGAGGCTGTGAAATGGGTGAATTTAAAATAAAATCAGATTATAAATTGATGGGAGATCAGCCTCAGGCTGTGGAACAGCTTGCTGCAGGAGTAAAAGCAGGAAAAAAGCATCAGACTCTGCTTGGAGTAACCGGTTCCGGAAAGACATTTACTATAGCAAACGTAATAGAACGGGTTCAGAGACCGGTTCTCGTTATTTCTCACAACAAAACTCTGGCAGCGCAGCTCTATGGGGAATTCAGGGAGTTCTTCCCGGATAATGCGGTTGAATACTTCGTGTCCTATTACGATTACTATCAGCCGGAGGCATATGTTGCCCAGACAGACACATATATAGAAAAGGATTCGGATATTAATGATGAAATAGACAAGCTCAGGCATTCGGCAACGGCGGCTCTGTCTGAGCGCAGAGACGTTATCATTGTTGCCAGCGTGTCATGCATATACGGTCTCGGCAGTCCTGTTGATTATGAGAATCAGGTGCTGTCCCTGAGACCGGGAATGGAAAAAAGCAGAAGTGAAATCATAAGAAAGCTGGTAGATATACAGTATGTGAGAAACGACATGAGCTTTACAAGAGGAACCTTCAGAGTCAGGGGAGATATTATAGATATTTTTCCGGCAGGCTCGGAAAAGACCATAAGAGTAGAGCTTTTCGGCGACGAAATTGAGTCGATTAAGGAGATAAATTACCTTACGGGAGAAATACTGGGGCTCAGAAACCATGTGGCGGTATATCCCGCATCCCACTATGTGACAAGTGAAGAGAATATTGAAAAGGCTGCGGAATCGATAGAAAAGGAACTGGAGGAAAGAATAAAATTCTTTGTGGACAGAGGAAAGCTTCTGGAGGCCCAGCGAATAGAGCAGAGAACCAGATACGATATTGAAATGCTGAAAGAAACAGGAAGCTGCAAGGGAATTGAAAACTATTCAAGGCATCTGACGGGTCTGATGCCGGGAGAAAGACCTTACACTCTGATAGATTATTTCCCTGAGGATTTCCTGCTGATAATAGACGAGTCTCACGTAATGGTGCCTCAGCTGAGAGCCATGTATGCGGGAGACCGGTCGAGAAAGGAAGCTCTGGTGGAGTACGGTTTCAGGCTGCCTTCGGCTCTTGACAACAGGCCTATGAAATTCGAGGAGTTTGAAGGGGCTGTAAATCAGGCAATATATGTAAGCGCTACTCCGGCGGTTTACGAAAAGGAAAAGAGCGGAAACGTTTTTGTGGAGCAGCTTATAAGACCTACCGGACTCATAGATCCGGAGATAGAGCTACGGCCGACAGAGGGCCAGATGGACGATCTGGTGGGAGAGATTAACAGCGTAACAGCCAGGGGAGAAAGGGTGCTGATAACAACCCTTACAAAGAAAATGGCGGAGCGGCTCACCGATTATCTGAAAAATACCGGAATAAAAGTAAAATATATGCACTCCGATACGGAGACCCTTGAAAGAACTGAAATCATTCGAGACTTAAGGCTTGGCGAGTTTGATGTTCTGGTGGGAATAAACCTGCTGAGAGAAGGTCTTGATCTTCCGGAGGTATCGCTTATTGCAATTCTGGATGCGGACAAAGAGGGTTTCCTCAGAACAGAAACCTCCCTGGTTCAGACCATAGGAAGAGCGGCAAGAAATGTTAACGGCAGGGTAATAATGTATGCGGACACAATAACCGGCTCCATGCAGAGAGCGATTGATGAAACGGACAGAAGAAGACGCATACAGGAGGAGTACAACCGGGAGCACGGAATCGTTCCAAAGACCGTGCAGAAGGGAATAAGAGACCGTATCGAAGCTACTATGGCTGCGGAGGATGTTGATATATTCTACTCCGGAAATGTTGATGAGCTTACAGAAAAAGAAAGAAAGGAACTTGTTTCCGGACTGGAAAAAGAGATGAGAGAATGTGCTCAGAATCTGCAGTTTGAGAGAGCCGCACAGCTCAGAGACAGAATTCTTGAAATAAAAGCATACAACAAAAGGTAGTAATATGGGAAAGACAGATAAAATAACAATAAAAGGCGCAAAAGGACATAATTTAAAAAACATAGACGTGGAGATACCCAGAGATAAAATGGTGGTTCTGACAGGACTGTCGGGCTCCGGAAAATCCACTCTGGCCTTCGATACTATTTATGCGGAGGGACAGAGAAAATACGTGGAAAGCCTTTCCGCGTATGCGAGACAGTTCCTGGGTCAGATGGACAAGCCGGATGTGGAGTTTATAGAAGGACTGTCGCCTGCGATATCCATAGACCAGAAGACAACCAGCAGAAATCCCAGATCAACAGTGGGAACTGTAACTGAAATCTATGATTATCTCAGACTTCTTTATGCAAGAATAGGAATACCTCATTGTCCTGTCTGCGGCAGGGAGATTTCCGGACAGACCGTTGATCAGATTACGGACAGAATCATTCAGCTTCCCGAAGGAACGAAGCTGATGATACTGGCGCCGGTGGTCAGCGGAAAAAAAGGGGAGCACGAAAAGATTATCGAGAGAATCAGGAAGGACGGCTTTTCGAGAGCGAGAATAGACGGTGAGGTTTACAACATTTCCGAGGATGAGATAAGTCTGGAAAAAACAAAGAAGCATACTGTTGAAATAGTGGTTGACCGGATAGTGGTAAAGCCGGGAATAGAATCCAGACTTTCGGATTCCGTGGAACTTGCTCTGAACAACTCTCAGGGAATTGTCGTGGCATCTGTTATAGGCGGGGAGGATATGCTTTTCAGCACTAAATTCGCCTGCCCGGAACACGGCGAGGGGATTCCGGAAATGGAACCCAGGATATTTTCTTTCAATGCTCCTTTCGGAGCATGTCCTGACTGCAACGGCATCGGACATATATTAAGGGTGGATCCGGAGCTTGTTGTGGTGGACAGCACCAAAAGCCTCTCAAAGGGTGCTCTTGGGAGCGTGTTCTCGTCCATGGACGAGAGCGGATATTATTTTCAGATGATATCCGCCCTGGCCGAAGCCTACGGCGAGGACCTGGACACGCCGTATGAGCAGCTTTCCGGGGAATTCAGGGATGCTCTGCTGTACGGTTCCGACAGACCTCTTAATTACGTTTTCGAGAGCAGATACGGAGGAACCAGAAGCCATATCGGAAGAACCTTCGAAGGAGTAATAGGAAATCTTGAAAGAAGATACAGGGAGACAGGCTCTGAATTCATAAAATCGAAAATAGAGGAATACATGAGCTTTATTCCATGCAGCACCTGCGGAGGGAAAAGGCTGCGTCCGGAGGTACTGGCAGTAACCGTCGGAGGCATTAATATCTGCGAATTCACGGAAATGCCCGTATCGGAGGCGATGAAGTTTATCGAAAGCCTTGAACTGACGGAAAAAGAGCGTGTAATTTCAAAGGAAATTTTAAAAGAAATAAAGAACAGGCTGAGTTTTCTGATAAATGTGGGGCTTGATTATTTAACTCTGTCCAGAGCAGCGGGAACACTGTCCGGAGGAGAAGCTCAGAGAATAAGGCTTGCCACCCAGATAGGCTCCGGCCTGATGGGAGTACTCTACATTCTCGATGAGCCCAGCATAGGCCTTCATCAGAGCGACAATGACAAGCTTATTGCAACTCTCAGAAGGCTGACTGATATCGGAAACACGCTGATTGTGGTGGAACATGACGAGGATACTATAAAAGCTGCGGATTATATTATAGACATCGGCCCCGGCGCGGGATCTCACGGCGGAGAAATTGTAGCACAGGGAAGCTATGAAGACATACTCAACTGCGCGGAGTCCATTACCGGGCAGTATCTGAAAGGAACAAAGCAGATACGGGTTCCGGAATTCAGAAACCCGGGCAGCGGAAATTATATAACTATTAAAGGTGCCGCTGAAAACAATTTAAAGAATATAGATGTTCGGATACCTCTGGGAACATTCACCTGCGTTACCGGAGTATCGGGCTCGGGTAAAAGCTCCCTGATAAATGAAATTCTGTACAAATCTTTAGCCTCAAGACTTAACCGGGCAAAGACCAAACCGGGAAAATATGATAGAATAGAAGGAATCGAAAATCTGGACAAGGTTATCAATATCGACCAGTCGCCTATCGGCAGGACTCCAAGATCAAATCCCGCTACTTATACGGGAGTATTTACTCATATAAGAGATTTGTTCGCAGGACTTCCGGAGGCAAAGGCAAGGGGATATCAGAAGGGAAGGTTCAGCTTCAATGTAAAGGGCGGAAGATGTGAAGCCTGCTCCGGCGACGGGATTATTAAGATTGAAATGCACTTCCTTCCGGACGTATATGTTCCCTGTGAAGTATGCAAGGGAAAAAGATACAACAGAGAGACCCTTGAAGTAAAGTATAAGGGCAAAAGCATATACGACGTACTGGATATGACCGTGGAAGAGGCTCTGGAGTTTTTCAGGAACATTCCTCCTATAGTCAGACAGCTGGAGACTCTTTACGAGGTGGGTCTTGGATATATCAAGCTCGGGCAGCCCTCAACACAGCTTTCGGGAGGAGAGGCTCAAAGGATAAAGCTGGCAGGAGAACTGGCTAAGAAGAGCACGGGAAAAACAGTATATATTCTGGACGAACCCACAACGGGGCTGCATTTTGAGGACGTAAACAAACTCATTCAGGTACTTGACAGATTGGCAAAAGGGGGCAATACTGTTATTGTGATAGAACATAATCTGGATGTAATAAAGGTAAGCGATTATATCGTCGACCTCGGTCCCGGCGGAGGAATCCGCGGCGGCAATATAGTGGCCGCAGGTACACCGGAGGAGATTGCGGATAATCCGGCTTCTCTTACCGGAAAATATTTGAAAAATGTGCTGAAGAAAGGCAGGAAATAAACAATGGAAAAAGCTAAGCAGGTATTTCAGGGAATATACGGAATGATGTGGGAGAAACCCCGCATAAAAGAATCTTCTATTAAAAAAGGAAATACTGCACTGATAATAATAGACATGGTAAACGGGTTTATCAGAGAAGGTGCGATGAAAAACGAGCTGGCAGAGGAAATTATTGAGCCTATAGTAGATCTTATGGGCTATTTCAAGGGAAACGGAATGCCGATTGTTGCATTTGCCGACTGCCATGACGAGAATTCACCGGAGTTTGACAGATATGAAAAACACTGTATTAAAGGAACTTCAGAGGCTGAAATTGTCGACGAAATCAAGCAGGCCGGAGGATATACTCTAATCAATAAGAATTCCACAAACGGAGTTCTTGAGGAGGAATTCCAGCAGTGGCTTAAAGATAATCCGGAGATTACCGACTTCATCATAACGGGAGTCTGCACGGATATCTGCGTTATGCAGTTCTGTCTTACTTTAAGAGCGCTGCTTGATAAAAACGGCGTAAAATCAAGATTCATATTGCCGCTTAATATGGTTGAGACTTATGACTACAGAGCTCATCAGATTACTCTCATAAATACAATGGCGGTATATTTTATAGAACAGAGCGGTGCAGAGGTATGCAGCGATCTGAATTTATTAAAACTATAGACTTTTATCTGTAGTATAACGGAGGCATATCATGAAAAAGAGTCATAATATGACAATGCTTGTAGATTTCTATGAGCTTACGATGGCAAGCGGGTATTTTGAAAGCGGAAAAAGGGATACGATTGCATATTTTGACGTGTTCTACAGAAAAAACCCTGACGGTGGAGGCTTTGCGATAGCAGCAGGTCTTCAGAGCATTATTGACTACGTTAAGGAACTCAGTTTTTCCGAAGAGGACATAGAATATCTCAGAAACAGAGGCGGTTTTTCCGAGGAGTTTCTGGATTACCTTAGAAACTTCAAATGCACCTGCGATATATGGGCTGTTCCGGAAGGCACTCCTGTATTTCCGGGGGAACCTCTCCTGACTGTCAGAGGCCCGCTGATTGAGGCACAGCTGATGGAAACCTACATTCTTCTTGCTATTAACCATCAGAGCCTTATCGCTACAAAAACCAGCCGTATTGTTAGAGCGGCAGAGGGAAGACCTGTAATGGAATTCGGCTCAAGAAGAGCTCACGGCGAATCCGCTGCAATTCTCGGCGCAAGGGCTGCGTACATAGCGGGAGCTGCAGGAAGCGCCTGTGTAAAAGCTGACATAGACTACGGAGTACCGGCTACGGGTACGATGGCTCACAGCTGGGTGCAGGTTTTCGGCGAGGAAATCGAAGCATTCAGAGAGTATGCAAGGCAGCATAGAGACAACTGTTCTCTCCTTGTAGATACATATGATGTGCTGAAAAGCGGCGTGCCGAACGCAATAAAAGTATTTAAAGAATTCAAACCTGAAAAGATGTCAATCAGAATCGACAGCGGAGATATCGCATACCTTTCGAGAAGAGCCAGAAACATGCTGGATGCGGAAGGTCTGTTTGAGTGCAAGATTATTGCATCAAATTCTCTGGACGAGTATCTGATAAGAGACATGCTTATTCAGAATGCTGCTATAGATTCCTTCGGTGTAGGCGAAAAGATGATAACATCAAAATCCGAGCCTGTATTCGGAGGAGTATACAAGCTGGTGGCGGTGGAAGAGGACGGAAAGATTTCTCCGAGAATCAAAATCAGCGAGAACATAGAAAAGATTACAAACCCGGGCTTCAAGAAGGCGGTAAGATTTTATGACAAGGTCACCAACAAGGCTGTGGCAGATCTTATTATGCTTGAAGACGAAAAAATTGACGAAACCAAGCCGTACAAGCTGTTTAATCCTGAGTTTGTATGGAAAAAGAAGACAATTAGTGATTTTTATGTAAAAGAATTGGCGAAACCTATTTTCAAACAGGGAAAATTGGTGTACAATGAGCGGAATACCAATGAAATCAGAGAATACTGCAGAGAGCAGTTGGATACCCTCTGGCCTGAAGTTATGAGATTTGAAAATCCTCATCAGTATTATGTGGATCTTTCCGAAAAACTATGGTCCCTTAAACAGGAACTCATTGAAGGTCATAATTTTAAATAGTTTTTTACTGGTTTCAACCGGAAAATAAGATAAGGTGGTGTATATTTAATGAAGTATCAATTTTCGGTAACAAAAACAACAAATCCAAAGGCTAAACCGGATCCTGATACACTGGGATTCGGAGCACAGTTTACCGACCATATGTTCCTGCTGGATTATAAAGAAGGCAAGGGCTGGCACAACGGAAGAATAGTGCCATACGGACCTCTTGAACTGGATCCTGCGGCTCTTGTATTCCACTACGGTCAGGAAATGTTCGAAGGTCTTAAAGCTTACAAGGATCCGAACGGAAAGGTAGTTCTTTTCAGACCTGACAAAAACGTTGAAAGAACAAATAACACAAACAGAAGAATGTGCATTCCGGAAATCGAAAAAGACCTTATGATTGAAGCAATCAAGGCTGTAGTAGAAATCGATAAGGACTGGATTCCGGAGAAAGAAGGAACAGCTCTTTATGTAAGACCTTTTATTATTGCAACAGAACCGTGCCTGAGCGTAAGACCGTCAAAGGAATTCTTATTCGCAGTAATTTTATCACCGGTAGGACCTTACTATAAAGAAGGAATGGCTCCGACAAAGATTTATGTAGAGCAGGATTTCATCAGAGCGGTAAAAGGCGGAACAGGCTTCGCTAAAATCGGCGGAAACTATGCCGGCGCTCTTCTTTCACAGGAAGTTGCTCATGAAGAAGGATATTCTCAGGTATTATGGCTTGACGGAGTTGAAAAGAAATACGTTGAAGAAATCGGCACATCAAACGCTTTCTTCGTAATAGACAATGAAGTTATCACAGCTCCTCTCGAAGGAACGATTCTCCCGGGAATCACAAGAGACTCTGTAATCAACCTCTTAAAGAGCTGGGGTGTTACAGTAAGAGAGGAAAGACTTGCAATCGCGGATCTTTGGAAATATTATGAGCAGGGCAGAGTGCAGGAAATCTTTGCGACAGGTACCGCAGCTGTTATCTCTCCGGTTGGAGAACTGAAATGGCTTGATCATGTTATGAACATAAATAACGGAGAAATCGGACCAATTTCACAGAGATTATACGATGAAATCACAGGAATTCAGCTTGGCAAGATGGAAGACAAGTTTGGATGGGTAGTACATGTAGACTAATTTAATTAAGAGACTGATGTAAAAGACATATACTCCCGGCATTCGTCGGGAGTATGTTTTTAATAAGAGAAGTGAGAGAGAAAAAACGATTAAGGTGGTGTATTTATGAAGTATGAATTTCCGGTAACAAGAACAACTGCGCCTAAGGCAAGACCGAATGAAGACGAGCTCGGATTCGGAAAATATTTTACAGATCATATGTTTATCATGGAATATAATGAAGGAAAGGGCTGGCATGACGGAAGAATAGTTCCTTATCAGAATTTTAAGCTTGAGCCGGCTGCCAGAGTTTTCCACTACGGTCAGGAAATGTTCGAAGGTATCAAGGCTTATCCGAGAGCAAACGGAGTTCCTGTAATTTTCAGAACAGACAAATACGTTGAAAGAGCTCACATTTCAAATGACAGAATGTGTATTCCCGATATCGGAACAGAGCTTATGACAGCAGCAATTAACCAGCTCGTAGAGGTGGACAAGGACTGGATACCTGAAAAGGAAGGAAATGCTCTTTATATCAGACCATTCATTATAGCAACAGAGCCGAAGCTTAGCGTAGGTCCTGCAAACAGTTATACTTTTGCGATTATTTTATCACCGGTTGCTTCATACTATGAAGAAGGACTTAAGCCTACAAAAATTTATGTAGAGCATCAATATATCAGATCGGTTCTTGGAGGACCGGGATATGCAAAGGTTGGAGGAAACTATGCAAGCACACTTATTTCCGTAAAAAAAGCAACAGACGCCGGTTTTTCACAGGTTCTGTGGCTTGACGGTGCAGAAAAGAAATATATCGAAGAAATCGGCACCTCCAATGCATTCTTCATGATTGATGACGTTATTTATACTGCTCCGCTTGAAGGAACCGTTCTTCCGGGAGTAACAAGAGACAGTGCAATAACACTTCTCAAGGAATGGGGATATAGCGTAAAAGAGGAAATGGTTGCTATTGACGACTTCTGGAAAGCATATCAGGAAGGCAGAGTAAAGGAAGTATTCGCTACAGGTACTGCTGCAGTGGTATCTCCTGTAGGACAGCTCCAGTGGCTTGACCATGAAATGATAATTAATAACGGAGAAACAGGTCCTGTATCTCAGAAGCTTTATGACGAACTCACCGGAATTCATACGGGAAGAGTTGAAGATACTCACGGATGGATACAGCCTGTTAAATAATTATGTTTGATATTAAAGAAAATTTAAAAATGCTCCCGGATAAACCGGGAGTATATCTTTATAAGGATAAATTCGGAGAAATAATCTATGTCGGAAAAGCCCTGTCTTTAAAAAAGAGAGTCAGGCAGTATTTTCAGTCCCCGGAAAACCTTCCGGCAAAGGTCAGGGCGCTGGTGGAAAATATTGATGAGTTTGAATATATAATTACCGGCTCGGAAATGGAAGCTTTAATACTGGAAAACAATCTCATCAAGAAAAATATGCCGAGATACAACGTTCTGCTCAGAGATGACAAGACCTATCCGTATATTAAAGTTACTCTTAATGAGGATTATCCCAGGGTTATAAAAACCAGGAGAGTAGTAAACGACGGGGGCAAATATTTCGGCCCGTATACAGACGTAGGTTCGGTAAACCAGATAATAGACTTTCTGAATAAAGTGTATCCGGTGAAGAAATGCTCCGCACAGTCTTTCCCGCGGAATTTCAGACCCTGTCTGAACTACCATATAGGACTGTGCCGCGGTGTCTGCTGTGATAATATTTCGCGGCCTGAATACAGAGAGATGGTGGATGAGATAATAGCTTTTCTTCAGGGAAACAGTGCAGATACGGAAAAAATGCTGGAAAAAAAGATGCAGGCTGCCTCGGAAGCCTTTGAATTCGAGCAGGCGGCTGAATACAGAGACGGACTGATGGCTGTAAGGATGCTTCGGGAGAAGCAGAAGATAGTGACAAATCCGAAAAACGAAATGGATATTATCGTGTCTGCCGACGTGGATGAGGGTACCAATATCATGCTGTTTTTTGTCAGAAACGGTAAGATGACAGGAAGAGAAAGCTTCAGGATAAATCCCACCATCGAACAGAGCAGAGAAGAGAAGGTGGCTGCTTTTATTAAGCAGTATTACTGTGAAAAATCTCTTATTCCTAAGGAAATCCTGGTGGAGAGCATGAATGAGGAATTTGACATAATAGGAAAATGGATTTCCGAAATCAAAGGAAGCAGCGTAAATATTCATGTCCCGGAAAAGGGAGAGAAAAAGGCGCTCCTTGATATGGCAGCGGAGAATATATCTCAGACCCGGGAAACCTTCGAAAAGAGGGTCAAAAATGAGAAGGACAAAACCGTTCGTCTGGAAGAGGCTCTTTCGGAAATGCTGAAAATAGAAGGCAGAATTCGCAGAATAGAGGCTTATGACATTTCGAACATCTCAGGTGTTGATTCTGTGGGAGTTATGGTAGTCTTCGAAAACGGGAAAAAGCAGCCGAGAGATTACAGAAAATTTAAAATTAAGACTATTGAAGGACCCAATGACTACGGAAGCCTTCAGGAGGTCATATACAGAAGATTCAGAAAATACTTTGACGCCCATGAAACAGGGCAGAACAACGGCTTTGAAAAAAAGCCGGATTTGCTTCTGATTGACGGAGGGGAAAAGCAGGCTGCTGCTGTGGAAATGGTAGTGAACGCTATGAATCTTGATATTCCTGTCGTGGGAATGGTCAAAGATGACAGGCACAGAACCAGGGATTTGGTATACAGAGAGAAGCTCGCAGGACTTAAGAATGACAATGAGCTGTATAAATTCATATACTTCATTCAGGAGGAGGTTCATCGTTTTGCGATAGAATACCACAGAAGTCTTCGCTCTAAATCAGTTTCAAGATCAGTTTTGGATGAAATTTCCGGAATAGGTGAGAAAAGAAGGAATCTTCTGCTTGCACATTTCGGATCTGTGGACAGAATAAAGGAGGCCGGAACCGATGAGCTGGCTAAAGTGGAAGGCATGAACAGAAAGGCCGCTGAAGCGGTAGCGGAATTTTTCAGGAACAGGGACAGGAGTCGTCGCGAATAAGACGGGACGGCTTTTGTATTTTTTGAGAATCTGTCATTTCATGCAAAAAAGTTTACATGGGAAATAAAAAGTAATAAAATGAAATAAATATGATTCCGGAGAGTTTTTTTCGGAATTTGTGACAAATAATGAAAAATAACAGATTAAAGGGAGAAGAAAATGGGACTTATTAAAGCGGCGTTAGGCTCGGTGGGCGGCGTTCTTGCTGACCAGTGGAAGGAGTATTTTTACTGTGAGGCCATGGAAGCGGATGTGCTGGTGACAAAGGGCAAAAAGAGGACTTCCAGGAGGAGCTCTAATACAAAAGGAAATGAAAATATTATTACAAACGGCTCTGTTATTGCGGTTGCAGACGGACAATGCATGATAATCGTAGATCAGGGCAAGGTTGCGGAAATTTGCGGGGAGCCGGGAGAGTATACATATGATGCCTCTGCGGAACCTTCGATCTTCTGCGGGGATTTGAGCGATACTATTCCTGAGGTAATGAAAAATATAGGAAAGCGTTTTACCTTTGGCGGAGAAGCCCCGAGAGATCAGCGTATTTATTATGTGAACACAAAGGAACTGGTTGGCAACAAATACGGAACTCCATCCCCGGTTCCTTTCAGAGTAGTGGATAACAACGTGGGGCTGGATGTGGATATCAGCATAAAATGCTTCGGCGAGTACAGCTATCGAATCACTAATCCGGTACTGTTCTATTCAAATGTATGCGGCAATGTTGAGGATGTATATGAAAGAGAAAATGTTGACAGTCAGCTGAAAAGTGAGCTTATGACAGCGCTGCAGCCGGCGTTTGCGAAAATAAGTGCAATGGGAATAAGGTATTCAGCCCTTCCGGGTCATACTATGGAGCTGGCTCAGGCCCTCAATGAGATTCTTTCTCAAAAATGGAGCAGCCTGAGAGGAATAGAGATTGTTTCTCTGGGTATATCCAGCGTTAAGGCGTCGGAAGAGGATGAGAAGATGATAAAGGAACTGCAGCGAAATGCAGCTTTCAGAAATCCGAACATGGCGGCGGCGCATCTGGTAGGCGCACAGGCAGAGGCAATGCAGTCTGCAGCGGCTAACGAAGGCGGAATGGGAGCTATGGGAGGATTTTTCGGAATGAATATGGCCCGGAATGCAGGAGGCGCCGACATAGGCTCTCTGTACGGGATGGCAGGGACCGGCGCGCCGGCCCCTGAAAAGGAAAAATCACCCGAAGGGTGGAACTGCGCCTGCGGAGCAAAAGGGAACACAGGAAAGTTCTGTACGGAGTGCGGAGCTCCGCGCCCGCAGCCGGAGGCGGGCTGGATGTGCACCTGCGGGGCTGTAAACAAGGGGAAGTTCTGCAGCGAGTGCGGTAAACCGAAGCCCGCAGGTCAGCCGCTTTATAAGTGCGATAAGTGCGGCTGGGAACCGGAGGATCCGGCACATCCGCCAAAATTCTGCCCGGAATGCGGGGATCCTTTCGATGACAGAGACATAAAATAGGAAAAAACAAGAGGGTATAATTATGGGAAAAACGGAAACTGTAACTGAATTTAAATGTCCCTGCTGCGGAGCCCCTGTTGAGTTTAATGCCCGCACACAGAATGTAAAATGCCCGTACTGTGAGAGCGAGTTTGATGCGGAGGCCCTTTTATCGTATATTGAGGAGACGGGAAAGGAATCCTCAGGAAGTATGGAATGGGAGGAATACGACGAAAACAGCGGCAGCGGTGACTGGAGAGAAGGCGAGACAGAGGGTTTAAGAACCTATGTATGCAGTGCCTGCGGCGGTGAAATAATTGCGGAAGAAACTACGGGAGCCACATCCTGCCCTTACTGCGGAAATCCCGTAGTAATAACGGAAAAATTTTCGGGGAGCCTCAGACCGGATTATATAGTGCCGTTTAAACTAGACAAAAAAGCCGCTAAAGAGGCTTTGAAAAAATTCTATAAAGGAAAGACCTTCCTGCCCGGCACGTTTAAAGATGAAAACCATATAGACGAAATAAAGGGAATGTATGTTCCCTTCTGGCTCTTTGACTGCAAAGCCGAGGCGGAGATGTGCTTCAAAGGAGAAAAGGTAAGAATGTGGACTGACGGAAACTTCAATTACGTTAATACCCGAGTCTACATGAATAAAAGAAGCGGAGTCCTGGATTTTGAGAAAGTTCCGGTGGACGGTTCGAAAAAGATGGATGACAGTATGATGGAATCCATAGAGCCTTTTGATTTGAGAGAAGCAGTGGAATTTCAGACTCCTTATTTGGCCGGGTACGCTGCGGACAAATACGATGTGGACCAGGCAAGCTGCGCAGCCAGAGCAAACGACAGGATTCGCAGGAGCATGGAGGATACACTGAGAGCCACAGTTAACGGATTTGATGTGGTAGGGGTTGATTACAGCAATATCGATCTTTCAAACCGCAGTGTCAGCTATGTTCTGCTTCCTGTATGGACATTAAATACCACCTGGAAAGGCAGGAAATACAGCTTTACAATGAACGGGCAGACCGGAAGGATGGCGGGAGATCTTCCTGTAGACAGAAAAAAGTTTATGGGATGGCTGGGATTATCAACACTGTTATCGACGGCGGCCTTCTTTGGCCTTTATTGTCTGCTTTTCGTTCTGTAGGAGGTGTAGGAAATGAAGAAAAGAATATGCGCAGCAGCTGCAGTCCTTATAATCTGCATGACTCAGCTCCTGTCTGTCTGGGCATCGGACAGAGAACTCCCCCTTATGTATGACGGAGCGGATTTGCTGACATCCGGAGAGGAGCAGGAAATTGAAGCCTTTCTTGAAGAAATAAGCGAAAACCATCAGTGCGAGGTGGCCGTTGTCACTGTGAATTCCCTTGAAGGGAAAACCGCCCGCCTGTTTGCGGATGATTTCTATGATTTTAACGGTTACGGATACGGTGAGAATGACGACGGAATCATGCTGGTTATCAGCATGGAGGAACGTCAGTGGGCGATTACTTCGTACGGAACGGGAATTTCCGCCTTCACGCAGGAAGGACAGGAATACATAATGGATATGGTTCTGGATGATTTGTCTGACGGATATTACAGAGACGCGTTCATGACCTTTGCAGGTCAGACCGAACGATTTCTGACTCAGTGGGAGTCGGGAGAGGCATACGGTGAAGGAAACATGCCTGTGAACAAAACGGATTTAGCCATCGGCTTTCTGGTTTCTCTTATTGCGGGAGTGGTTGTTTCGTTAATTGTTATGCTTGCATTAATGTCAAAGAATAAAACTGTTGTTTCTCATTCGGCCGCGGCGGACTATCTGGTGCCGGGAAGCCTAAATGTTACAGCCTCTCAGGATATTTTTCTGTATCAGAATCTGGCAAGAACGCCCGTACAGAAAAACGACGGAAGTTCGTCCGGGGGCGGCTTCAGCATAGGTTCTTCGGGAAGAACCCACGGAGGTTCAAGCGGAAGCTTTTAAAAAAGAAAAAACCGCGCATTATGCGCAGTCTGAGTTAACGATGTTCTTAAAGGGCCGATTATCCGTCGGCCCTGATTTATCAACATCATTTTTTATTTTCTACAGTCTATTTTCCGTATATTTCTTCTGCATCAACTATTCTTATTCCGTTTGCGGTAAAAATTTCCGCTGCTTCATCCATGCGGTCAACTTTCATAATGATAAGAGGCTTTACATTTGATTTCATGATAAAGGAGTAGATATATTCGATGGTAATGTCTGCCTCATCACATAATGAGAAAATTTCGTAAAGAGCTCCCGGCTTGTCGGCAATCTCTGCGGCAAGAACTTCGCTGATCTTTGCAGCATAGCCGACTTCTCTAACGGCAGTCAGTGCGCGCTCCGGATCATCGACTACCAGTCTGAGAATTCCGAATTCGTTTGTGTCAAAAACAGATATTGCTCTGACATCTATACCTTTGTTTTTTATTGCTTCCGCAAGTGTTGCAATATGACCTTTTTTGTTTTCGATAAATACAGAAAGTTGTTTGGGATGCATAGTAATTACTCCTTTCTATTGTTATAAGTTTAGCAGAATTTACCAGATTATCTGCTGTTATATACATTCTAAATTATCACACAATATCGGCTTTGGCAACTCATTTTATTATTTTATTTTGCATAAAACGATAGTATAATGGAAATTAATCAGAATACCTAAAGAAAAGGAGAAAATGCAATGGATAAAAAGGTTTTTGTACATCTTGCAGAAGGATTTGAAGAGATTGAAGCTCTGGCTACAATAGATATACTAATCAGAGGAGAACTGGACACAGTGACAGTTTCCGTTACCGGAGACAAGGTTGTCAGAAGTGTCAGAGGGATAGGCATTGTCTGCGACAAGCTTTATGAAGAAGTGGATTACAGCGAATGCGGAATGATAGTTCTGCCGGGCGGAATTCCGGGAGTGGACAATCTTGGCGCTCACGAAGGCCTCTGCAGTCATCTTAAAGAATTCAAAGACAATGACAAGTGGATTGCGGCTATTTGTGCAGCGCCGATAATCCTTCATAACAACGGCCTTATCGAAGGAAAGACCGTAACCTGTTTCCCGGGATGCGGCGATGATTTCCATGAAGCAAATGTGGTAACCGACAAGGTTGCTGTGGACGGAAAACTTATCACTTCACAGGGTCCCGGAACAGCAATAGAATTCGGTCTGAAAATAGTAGAAATGCTCAAGGGCAAAGAAATGGCGGATTATGTCAGAGGAAGACTTCTGGCATAGTACAGCCGATAATGAAAAACAGGTTTACTCGGGATAATTTTGGTGATAATATAGTATCACTCGAAGGCAGGTGCGGATTTCCCAAAGCCTTCAGAATATTTTAATGGGAGGACAGATATGTCAGATAAAAAAGAACGCGAAATGAATGACGATAATTATATAACTCTCGACTTTGATGACGGTGCGGAAATTGAATGTGAAATCATGGGTGTATTCGAAGCCGACGGAAAGGAATACATTGCCCTTCTGCCTGATGACGGAACCGATGACGTATATATTTACGGATACAGAGAAATCGGAGAAGATGAGTTTGAACTCATCGACATAGAAGACGATGAGGAATTCAATAAAGCCGTAGAGGAATTCGACAGAATCACCATGGAAGAGATTATCGATACCGAAGAATAACGGATGATCATGTAAAAAATTTCAGTGTAACCTCAGGCGGATAAAACGGCGGAGGTTTCCGGACAATAAAATAATACAAAAAACAGGCAGCTCCGGGTCGTTGCAAATGACTTTGAGAACTGCCTGATTTTTTATTCTGCCGCTGTTTTGGACGGGAACAGGAAGGATATGGCATATATACCGGCTATTCCGACGATGGCAAATATGATTCTGCTTATCAGTGAGAGCTGACCTCCGAAAACAGCTGCCACAAGGTCAAATCCGAAGAAGCCTATGAGTCCCCAGTTGAGCGCTCCGATAATGATCAGTATTAATACCGTATATCTCAAAAAATCACTCCTTTCGTTACGGATATTGTTGACCGGCAAATAAAATCTTATACATAGAAATAGTGATTTATGGTATAATCAAGTAGTTAAAGCCGTTGAGTTTTCAACTGCTTTTCCCCGTCGGGGACCAATCTGTTTAATAGCGGAAACGGAACGTAGTCTCTTTAAATAATAAAAAAAGGGGTGAATCCTATGGAGAAAACAGTAAAAATGATAAAAAAAGAAATCAGAAAAAACGGAAAATTTATGGAGACACGGGAACTGGCGGAAGGTACTCCGCTGAAGGAGATTGCCCGGGATTATGACGACAATAAAAACTGCGTTATTCTTGCCGCCAGAAACGGGAAAAAGATTCACGAACTGTCTAAAACTCTTGAAGAGGATGATAAATTCATCGATTTTCTTACCGCAGAGCATTACTACGGATACAGGACTCTAGAGAGGGCTCTGACTTTTGTGTTCGTAAGGGCTGCGTATGAGATATTCGGACGTGAGTCAAAGGTAAAGATTGAGCATTCTCTCGACAAGGGGCTGTATTGCGAGGTTGAGCCTTATGAAGGATGGATTGATGAGGCATCCGCGGAAAAGGTCAGAGAAAGGATGCAGGAGATAATAGACAGAGATGAGCCTTTTGAAAAATTCAAACTGCCTCTGGACGAAGCCAAAGAGGTTCTGGCATCTCAGTACGATCCGTCAAAGCTCGAGCTGCTGAAATACAGAGGCAAGGACAGCGCAACTGTATACAGATGCGGGTGGCTGTGGGATTATTTTTACGGTCCGCTGCCGGTATCTGCAGGCTGCATAAAGGTTTTCGACGTAAAAAGAATAGAAGAGGGTTTCCTTCTGAGAATGCCTTTGTCCAAGGATCCGGAAAAGCTTCCTGAATTCAGACATGACAGAATGATGTATGAGATTTTCAAGGAATCCCATGACTGGCTGGATTTAATACAGATACCGTATGTGGCACAGCTTAACAAGACCATAGAAAACGGAACTTACAGGAGTGTAATACAGGTTTCGGAGGCTCTGCACGAGAAGAAGATTGCCGAGATTGCCGACAGCATTGCGGTGATGAAAAAAAGGATTGTTCTTATTGCGGGACCAAGCTCCTCCGGAAAAACCTCCTTCGCCCAGAGACTTTCTGTGCAGCTGAATGTTCACGGAATAAAGGCCTGCACACTTTCCACTGATGATTACTTTGTGGATCGTGAATTTGTGGAAAAGGATGAAAAGGGGAATTACAAATTTGAAGATCTGGACGCAGTGGATGTAAGGCTGTTCAACGAGCAGCTGAACATGCTGCTCAACGGAGAAGAGGTGGATATTCCGGTATATGATTTCATTGAAGGAAAAAAGATTTTCGGGAAGCGCATTACCAGAATGAAGCCAAACGAAACTATTATAATCGAAGGCATTCACGGGCTTAACGAAAAGCTCACCGAAGACGTCAGATCAAAGGACAAATTTAAAATTTACATAAGTCCGCTGACCTCACTGGGAATAGACGGTCACAACAGAATTTCAACTGCAGACGCCAGACTGTTCAGGAGGCTCGTGAGGGACAACAGGACCAGGGGGAAAAATGCACAGGCTACTCTGAGAAGCTGGCCGGAAGTAAGAAACGGTGAGGAGAAGAATATTTTTCCTTTCCAGGAGGAGGCTGATGTAATATTCAATACAGCACTTCCTTACGAACTCGCCGTACTCAAAAAGTACGCAAAGCCTATTCTCGAAGAAGTCGGAGAGGAGGATCCGGAATATGTGGAAGCGTGGAGACTTCTCAAAATGTTATCGTATTTTCTTGAATTGCCGGATGAAAGGGCAATTCTCAACAATTCTCTGTTAAAGGAATTTATAGGGGGAACATGTCTTTTCGAAGACTGACAGAGAATAAACACAACGGCGTCAGCCGAAACCGGGAGACTTAAATGAATTACTTGAATGGATTAAACGAAAAGCAAAAGGAGGCAGTCTTCTGTACAGAGGGCCCTCTTTTAATTGTTGCAGGGGCAGGAAGCGGAAAAACCGCCACAATGACAAGAAGAATTGCATACCTTATAGGTGAAAAAGGGGTAGAACCCCGAAATATTCTGGCGGTTACATTTACAAATAAAGCTGCTAACGAAATGAAGGAAAGAATAGAGGCTATTGCAGACAGAACAAACGGAATGTGGATTCTTACATTTCATTCCGCATGTCTCAGAATACTCAGAAGCCATATAGACAGGCTGGGATACGAAAGGAATTTTTCAATATATGACTCATCGGATCAGAAGGTTGTAATTAAAGAATGCCTGGCAGAACTGGGAGTTACTGAAAGAGAATATCCGGTTCCGTATGTTCAGAATATTATCAGCAGCTGTAAAAACAAAGGAATATCAGCAAAGGAATTCAAAGAGAACAGTGAATTAAGCGGAGACGGGTTCAAAGACCGGGTGACATCCGATATTTATATACGATATTCGGAGAAGCTCAAACTGAACAATGCACTGGATTTTGACGACCTGCTGGTAAAGACAGTGGAACTTTTCGAGAGCTGTCCGGACGTGCTTGCCATGTACGGAGAGCGGTTCAAATATATTATGGTTGACGAATATCAGGATACAAATGAGATTCAGTACCGTATAGTTCGCCATCTTGCGGAAACTCATAAAAATATCTGCGTAGTGGGAGATGAGGATCAGTGCATCTACCAGTGGAGAGGCGCAAGCATAAGGAATATTCTCGAGTTTGAGGAAGATTTCCCGGGGGCGAAGATAATAAAGCTTGAGCAGAACTACAGATCAACCGGCAGTATCCTCGGAGGGGCAAACTCGGTAATAAAGAACAACACAGAAAGAAAAGGAAAGACTCTCTGGACAGAAAAAGCGGAAGGCGAAAAGATAAGAATAAACAGAGCTGCCAGCGATAAGGATGAGGCGTTCTACATTGCCAGAGAAATACATAAGCTCATAGATAAAGGCTGCAAAAGCTCTGATATTGCGGTTCTTTACAGAACTCATGCTCAGTCCAGAAGCTTTGAAGAAGCATTTTTAAAGCAGGATATAGCATACAGAGTTATCGGCGGCACCAGGTTCTATGACAGAAAAGAAATCAAGGATATAGTTTCATATATGAGGCTTGTTCTCAACAGCCGGGACAACCTTGCCTTCAAAAGGGTAATAAATGAACCTAAACGAGGCGTAGGCGGGAAATCCGTAGAAAAACTCGAAACTCTTGCTCAGATAAGCAATATGTCCATGCTGGAAGCCCTGTGGGACAGCGGAGGCATAGAAATGCTTTCTTCAAAGTCTGCGGAAAGCGTCGAAGCCTTTTCTCTGATGATAAAGAAATATTCGGAAATGAAGAATGTGAGCAGAATTTCGGAAATATATGACGGAATTCTTAAGGATTCCGGGTATATGGAAGCTCTTGAGGCACAGAATACTGTTGAGGCAAAAAGCAGGATAGAAAACCTCATGGAATTCAAATCCGTAATTTATGATTTTGAAGATCAGAACGAGGACGGAACCTATGAGGAATTCCTGGAAAAGATTTCTCTGCTTACAGATATAGATAATTTTGACAGCGGTGAGGATGCGGTATCCCTTATGACCCTCCACAGCGCCAAGGGGCTGGAGTTCCCTGTGGTATTTATGCCCGGAATGGAGGAGGGTACCTTTCCGGGAAGAAAAATATTTGAATCCAATGATGCTCTTGAAGAGGAAAGAAGGCTCTGCTATGTGGGAATGACCAGAGCAGAGGAGATTCTGTATATGGTAAGCGCCGAAGAACGAGTAGTTTACGGCAGACGGGAAATGAGGCTGGAGTCCCGTTTTATCGAAGAGATAGATCCCGCATATATTGAAAGACACGAGACGGAGAACAAATCTGCGGGATTTGCAAAGGATAAATTCAGAAATGACAGAATAAACCCGAGAGACCAGCTTAAATACCTTAAACAGCAGCAGTCTGCCGTTCTCAAAGGAAATACCGGGAG
>JAUNCY010000057.1 GCA_030526325.1 Bacillota bacterium | reverse complement strand
TAAAAAAACGTGAACGGGATAAGCTGCCTTATCCCGCCGAAATAAAAAAGCCGGAATGGGATAAGCTCCTTATCCCGCCGGAGACACAGATTTTATAATTATCTGACCGGCACCTGCTTTCGTTACACCATATTTGTATCAGTAAAGGAGGAGAACCATGAAAAAATATATCCGTCTCATAATCCACATTCTTGTCCCCTGGGGAGCCCTCTTAATTCTTTATCAGATTAACCGGTACGCCGCGCTGCTGCAAAACAGACTCAGATGACAGACGGCCTTATCATTGCTTTCAAAAGTATGTTTATAGAGGGATTCATAATCGGGGCTGTAATACTGATAATATACTTTACTCAGACCAATATAATGAAAGATTTTAAATACGGAGATGTTTTATGTGTTCTTGTCCCTGCCGCCGCGCCGGCTGCAGGATTCTTCGGCCGCATATATGTTATTCAGTCTGCCGCAGGATTTGTGATCAGTTCCGGACTTGGAGACCAGAGCGGCATCATACTGGCCTCAGCATTATTATTCATTTCCGCAGCAAGAGCGATTTTCCATAGGGTAAGACTGCCGAAGGCTTCCGGCAGGGAAAAAATATAACGGGTGCAGCCGTTAATATTTCAACATTTACAGCCGTTTTCGCCAACTCCTTTTGTCCAATAAGTCCCCTTTGATCAATAAGTCTTCTGCCGGCGCCGTTTGTTCAATATGTCTTTACCAACTTATAAGTCCTGCCGTACCTGGAACCGCCTCTAAAGCAGCAATAAAAAACCGGTGAGAGAACTCACCGGTTTTAATATGTGTCGTATTATTCCATATTGAACTTTTTCTTGAACTTTTCAATACGTCCACCACGTGTTACAAACTTCTGTGTGCCTGTAAAGAATGGGTGGCATTCTGAACATACTTCAACTCTGATTTCATCTTTAGTTGATTTTGTTTCGAATGTATTTCCGCACATGCATGTAACTTTACATGTTTTATAGTTTGGATGGATACCGTCCTTCATTTCTATTTCACCTCGTTTCAGCTGTCATAACAGGGAAGGCGCCGAAGCAGCCCCCTGATATATTCGATAAAGCTCGAATAATTATCTCTTTGAGAACTGTGAAGCTTTTCTTGCTTTCTTTAAGCCGTACTTCTTTCTTTCCTTCATTCTCGGGTCTCTTGTTAAGAAACCTGCCTTCTTTAATACAGGTCTGAGTTCAGCGTCAGCCTGTGTGAGAGCTCTGGAGATACCGTGTCTTAAAGCTCCTGCCTGACCTGTTGTTCCGCCGCCATGTACCTTTGCGATAACGTCGAATTTTCCTTCTGTACCTGTGATAACCAGAGGTCTTCTTACTTCTCTTTTAACGATTTCCAGTCCGAAATAATCGTCGAGCTTCTTGCCGTTAACGATGATTTCGCCTTTTCCGGGAAGTAATCTAACTCTTGCTACTGCAGATTTTCTTCTGCCTGTTCCATAATTCTGTAACTGTGCCATTTATGATTTCCTCCCTTCCTTAGAAATTCCATACTTCCGGTTTCTGAGCCTGATGATTGTGTTCAGGACCTGCATAAACCTTTAACTTTTTATACATCTGTCTTCCGAGTCTTCCTTTTGGAAGCATACCTTTGATGGCATGTTTTAAAACTTCCTCAGGTTTTCTGTCGAGTAATTTTTCAAGTGTTATTTCTTTGAGTCCGCCCGGATAACCTGTGTGGCGTTTGTAAACTTTCTGCTTCATCTTGTTGCCTGTAACAACGATTTTATCTGCGTTTACGATAATAACATAATCACCTGTATCTACGTGCGGTGTATAAATCGGCTTTTTCTTTCCTCTTAAAATTGAAGCTACTTCTGATGCCAGTCTTCCGAGATTCTTTCCTTCGGCATCGATAACGTACCATTTTCTTTCAACTTCATGAGGTTTTGCAATAAATGATTTCATCTTTATTCTACCTCTCATATAATATCAAACTGTTTTAATTGATTTATATGCCGCGGCGTTTCACCCCACCTTGGCTCAGGAAATCACCCTGTTATTTCTGTAGAGACCGGGGCTAATGGTCGTCAACAGAACATAGCATAAATATTATAATCACATAAAATGGCCTTGTCAACAAAATTTGCGCAGAAACTTCTTGATATTCCAATGAAAATAGCATAGAATTAGGGAGATATATCAGATAAGGATTATTGTCAGAACGACAGTGGTATTTAAGATTATTATTAACTAACGGAGAGAAGATTAAAATGAGAAATGTTTACGACGTATTAATGGAAAGAGGGTTTATAAAACAGACTACTCACGAAGAGGAGATCAGAGAACTGCTCGCAAATGAGAAGATCAAGTTTTATATCGGATTTGACCCTACAGCGGACAGCCTTCATGTGGGACATTTTCTGCAGATTATAGTAATGATGCATATGCAGCAGCACGGACACACACCTGTTATCCTTCTTGGCGGCGGCACAGGTATGATTGGTGACCCTTCGGGAAGATCCGACATGAGAAAATTCCTCACAAAAGAAGAAGTTCAGTATAATTGTGACCAGTTTGCCAAGCTTTTTGAAAAATTCATAGATTTCAGCGACGGTAAGGCTATAGCGGTTAACAACGGCGAATGGCTTACAGAATTAAATTACATCGATTTTCTCAGAGAAATAGGAAAACATTTCTCTGTAAGCAGAATGCTTTCGGCAGAATGCTATAAATCAAGAATGGAAGAGGGCCTGACTTTCCTGGAATTCAATTACATGCTTATGCAGGCTTACGATTTCTATGAACTCAGCAAGAGATACGACTGCAAAATGCAGATGGGCGGCGATGACCAGTGGTCAAATATTATCGCGGGCGTGGAACTTATCAGAAAGAAGGTTCAGAAGCCGGCTTACGGAATGACCTTCAAGCTCCTTACAACCAGCGAGGGCAAAAAGATGGGCAAAACCCAGAAAGGAGCTTTATGGCTTGACCCGAATAAGACATCTCCATACGAATTCTATCAGTATTGGAGAAATGTTGATGACGCCGATGTAGGCAACTGCCTGTCTCTCCTGACCTTCCTGCCGATGGATGAGGTTAACAGACTCGCGGCTCTCGAGGGCGCGGAGATTAACAAGGCGAAAGAAATCCTCGCTTATGAGGTAACAACTCTTGTTCACGGAGAAGAAGAAGCGAAGAAGGCCCAGGATGCTGCAAGAGCTTTGTTTGCAAAGGGCGGAAACAATATGGACAATGTTCCTACAGCAAAAATCGACAAAGCAAAATTCGAAGGCGAAGGTATGAATGTGGTTACCATGATGGTGGAAGCGGGTCTGGTGCCGTCAAGAAGTGAAGGCATGAGAACTGTTCAGCAGGGCGGTCTTACAATAGAAGAACAGAAAATCACAGATCCTAAGCTCAATGTAACTATGGATATGTTTAATGACGGAAAAATCCTTGTAAGAAAAGGAAAGAAAACATATAAATTAATTGAACTCAACTAACAATTGAAAGTGCAGGGAGCACGGGAGGAAACTATGGGAAAAGTATATTTATTTGAGCATCCGCTTATTCAGCACAAGCTTTCTATACTTAGAGACAAGAATACGGCGGTAAAGGATTTCAGAGAGCTGGTTAGAGAAATTTCCATGCTCATGGCTTATGAGGTTACAAGAGATCTGCCTCTGGAAGATGTGGAAATTGAAACCCCTATCTGCAAAGCTACATTTAAGAGACTCAGGGGCGAGGATATCGGAATCATTCCTATTCTCAGAGCGGGTCTTGGTATGGTTGACGGAATGCTGGAGCTCATACCGAACGCAAAAGTCGGTCATGTGGGCCTTTACAGAGATCCGGAAACAAAGCTGCCGGTGGAATACTACTGCAAGCTTCCGGAGGATATTGATAAGAGAAGACTTATTATCGTTGACCCTATGCTGGCAACCGGCGGTTCATCCTGCGCTGCGATAGAGCTTCTTAAGCAGAAGGGCGGAGAAGAAATTTCTCTCATGTGTCTTATTGCGGCGCCTGAAGGAGTAAAGGCTGTTCAGGAAAATCATCCGGATGTGGATATTTATATTGCGGCTCTTGATGAAAAACTCAATGAACATGCATATATCGTTCCGGGTCTCGGAGATGCAGGAGACAGAATTTTCGGAACAAAATAACAAAACAGATAAGTAAATCAGTCAAAGTGTAAAAGCGGCGGAGCGGCATCCTTGAGATGCGGCTCCGTATATTTTTTTGTCTTATGTTCGACCGCATATGTAATCCGATAAGGGCTCCACGATTTTTCCGATACAGCCCGCTGCACAGCCGAAAAAAATGCCTTTGAAAAAATTTAAATAAAATCCATAAAACCTATTGACATAATAGGTAAATGGTACTAATATATAACCAACCTACAAGGTAGGTATGTAAATAGCGTCGAAATGAAAGGAGGAGAAGATTATGAAGAAGTTTTTAAATTCGGCGGAAGCAGTGAGGATGTGCGGGTGCTGCTGTATGTGCATGGAATCGGACTGTTCTTCTTAGAAATACTCTCCCTGAAAATAAACTTTTAACCGTATGACGGTACGTAAGCGCGGTATAAACCGGGAGCAGTATGAAAAAGCTTTCCGGTTCATATTACCGGAGTACATATATAAGAAGGAATATTATTTCTTCCATTATATTAGAAAATTACTGTTAAATAAAAATATAAGATTCTTACTTTAGAAAAACAGAAAAATCAGAAGAAAAAGTTGAAACACAAGAAAAAATATGAAAGGCGGTTTATCATGAAAAAAATAATATCTATTGCACTTGTTATTGCATTATCACTTACCTCTCTGTTCGTACTGGCAGGCTGCGGCCAGGAAGACAGCGGCTCGGCTGACAGCGGAGAAGTCTCATCAATTACTATTGCCATCCCTAATGATACTACAAATGAAGCCAGAGCTTTGCTGCTCCTGCAGGAACTGGGATACATCACATTAAAAGCCGGTGCAGGAATAACAGCGACAATTCTTGATATAGAGGACAACCCTTACAACATCGAATTCAATGAGGTTGAAGCGGCTCAGCTTCCTAATGTGCTTCAGGACGTGGATTATGCAATAATCAATTCCAATTATGCAATTTCAGCAAACCTTAATCCTGCGGTGGATGCTCTCGGACTGGAAGGTTCATCTTCCGCTTACGGAAACATTCTGGCTGTAAAAGAAGGAAATGAAAACACAGATCTCGTTAAAGCACTCAAAGCGGCATTGGAAAGCCAGGCGGTTGCAGACTACATTTCCGAAACATATGACGGCGCGGTTGTTTCAGTGGTAGATAATCCTACAGACGGATATGACGCTTCGATTGATTATGCTGCTCTTGCGGGACAGACAATTTCCGTTGCCGCATCCCCGACACCACATGCAGAGATTCTTGCTGTTGCAAAAGATATTCTCGCAGAAAAAGATATAAATCTTGATATTCAGGAATACACAGATTATGTTATCCCGAACAATGTGGTTGAAGACGGAACTGTTGATGCCAATTATTTCCAGCATGTTCCGTATCTCGACGATTTCAATGCTGAAAACGGTACTCATATCGTTTCTGTTGCAGCGATTCATGTGGAACCTCTCGGAATATACGGAGGAAAGCAGACAAGCCTCAGTGCTATAAAATAGAATCTGTAAATTAGTATGTAACTAAAATACTGAATTCTGTATTGAATTCTGGAAAAATATCCGGCAAAGCGGCTGCTCTGCCGGGCGTACGGGGGACAATTATGATAGAAATTAAGAATTTATCCAAGACCTTTCGCACCGCTGACGGCACCGTTGAGGCCCTGAAGGATGTCTCTTTGTCAATACCTGACGGAGATATTTTCGGAATAATAGGAATGAGCGGGGCAGGCAAGAGCACTCTGGTGAGATGCATAAACATGCTTGAAAGACCCAGCAGCGGCACAGTGGAAATCGATGGGTGTGATCTCGGAACCCTGTCCGAAGCAGAGCTGCGGAATATACGCCGGAACATAACAATGATATTTCAGAGTTTCAATCTGCTTATGCAGAGAAACTGTTTAAAGAATGTATGCTTTCCTCTGGAACTTACAGGAATGAGCAAGGCTGACGCAAAGAAAAGAGCTCTTGAGCTTCTTGAAACAGTCGGTCTTAAAGATAAGGCAAAGGCGTATCCGGCTCAGCTGTCCGGAGGTCAGCAGCAGAGAGTTGCAATAGCCAGGGCTCTTGCAACGAATCCCAGGGTTCTGCTTTGCGATGAAGCTACCAGTGCGTTGGATCCGACTACAACAAATTCCATTCTGGAACTGATACGAAGTATCAACGAGAAGCTGGGGATTACGGTGATAATCATTACTCACCAGATGAGCGTAGTCGAAAGCATATGCAGGCATGTGGCCATACTGGAAAACGGACAGGTGGCAGAACAGGGTGAGGTGGCAGAAGTGTTCACTCATCCCAAGTCCGGAGCGGCCAGGCATCTGGTATTTCCGGAGGGCGGGGACAGCGTCCTTACGGAAAAAAGCTTCCCGGGCAGGTTTATAAGGGTAGTGTTCAATGGGGCAGAGGCCACAGGAAAACCCCTTATCGCTAAAATGGCGGTGGAGAAAGGAATTGAAGCCAGTATTCTTTATGCTTCAACGAGAAGTATAAACGGAAAAGCATACGGTACAATGCTGCTGGGAATTGCCGGAGATGACATTAAAATCCGGCAGGCAGTGGATTATATGACTGAAACACCCGATGTCATGGCAGAGGAGGTGTCGGCGAATGTTTGATAAACTCTTTTCTCCGGAAGTGCTGAACGAGGCTCTGGAAATAATACAGACACAGTTCCCGCTGGCAATATGGGAAACGGTATATGTTACTTTAGCGGCAACCGCTTTTTCGTTCATTATTGGTCTTCCTCTGGGAGTTCTGCTGGTTGTGGGCGAAAAGGAAAGGATTGATGCATATCCTTAATGTTGTCATCAATCTGCTGCGTTCGGTGCCCTTCCTGATTCTGATGATACTGGTATTCCCGCTGACCAGGCTGCTGGTAGGGACCGCAGTAGGCACCACAGCATCAATCGTGCCGCTGGTTATTGCCGCTTTTCCATTTGCCGCAAGGCTTGCTGAAAGCAGTCTCAGAGAGGTGAATCCTAATATAATAGAAACGGCTCAGAGCATGGGGGCAACGCCTTTACAGATAATAGTAAAGGTGCTGATACCGGAAAGCATTCCTTCGCTGATTTCCAATGCAGCCATAGCCGTGACCACCATTCTCGGATACTCGGCAATGAGCGGAATAATAGGCGGTGGAGGTCTGGGTAAGATTGCAATCAATTACGGATATTACAGATACAAATATCTGGTTATGCTGCTGGCGGTTATACTGCTAATCATACTCGTTCAGGCGTTTCAGAGTATAGGAACTCATTTTGCGGTAAAATCAGATAAACGCCTTAAAAACAAATCAAAATAGATACAGAAGTAAAAACAGAAGCAAATAAATAACAAATACAAAAATTAAACCATACAGAACAAAAAATACATATAAGAAAAGGAGATAATTATCATGTCAAATATTTACACATCAGCAGATCAGCTTATCGGAAAAACACCACTTCTTGAACTCACACACATCGAAAATGAATTAGACCTTAAAGCAAAGGTGGTTGCAAAGCTGGAATATTTTAACCCGGCAGGTTCTGTAAAGGACAGAATTGCCAAGGCAATGATAGATGAAGCAGAGGCTTCCGGCGCATTAAAACCTGATTCTGTAATTATCGAGCCGACAAGCGGTAATACAGGCATAGGTCTTGCATCTGTTGCGGCTGCAAAAGGATACCGTATAATAATCGTTATGCCGGAGACCATGTCTGTTGAAAGAAGACAGCTGATGAAAGCCTACGGAGCAGAGCTGGTGCTCACTGAAGGCGCAAAGGGAATGAAGGGAGCTATTGCGAAGGCTGATGAACTTGCTAAGGAGATCCCGAACAGCTTTATTCCGGGACAGTTTGTAAATCCTGCAAATCCTGCAGCTCACCGCAGCACAACAGGCCCTGAAATCTACGAAGATACAGACGGAAAGGTGGATATTTTCGTGGCAGGCGTCGGAACAGGAGGAACCGTATCTGGTGTAGGCGAATATCTTAAATCGAAAAATCCTGATGTGAAAATCGTTGCTGTTGAGCCGAAGGATTCGGCTGTAATTTCCACAGGAGTGGCAGGTTCCCACAAAATTCAGGGAATCGGAGCGGGATTTATACCAGAGGTGCTCAATACGGAAATCTATGATGAAGTTATTCCGGTTTCTAATGAAGACGCTTTCGCAACCGGAAATCTTATAGGGAAAAAAGAGGGTGTTCTGGTAGGAATATCATCAGGAGCTGCAGCATGGGCTGCAATAGAACTGGCAAAACGTCCGGAAAATGAAGGAAAAACCATAGTGGCATTACTTCCGGATACAGGAGACAGATACCTGTCAACACCACTGTTTGCTGATTAAAACAGTATGAAACCGGCACTTACTGCAAGTGCCGGAATTTTTTTTCGTTCGCAGGCATATATTTTCCTATATATATTTTAGGACAAGACGGCGGAGGGATTAATATGCAATCTGATAAAAACGGCGAAAGCAAAATGCATTGGGAGAACAGCGGAGACATGTACCCGGGAATAAGCCGGGAGAAAACCGCGGAAATACTGGGAACGGATATAGTAACGGGGATGACTGACGCACAGGTGAGGGAGAGAAAAATAAGATACGGACCTAACAGGCTGGAAAAACAGAAGGAAAGGACGCTGATTATGAAATTTATGTACCAGTTCAGCGACCCTATGGTAATCATACTGATAGCTGCAGCGTTAATATCCTTTGTTACTGAGTGGATTAACGGTGCGGCGGATTTCGTAGATCCGCTTATTATTATGACGATAGTGATTCTGAATGCGTGCATAGGTGTTTTTCAGGAGAACAAAGCTGAAAAGGCGTTGGAGTCGCTGAAGGAAATGCTGTCGCCCTCTGCATCGGTGCGAAGAAACGGAAGAACTGTGAGTATTCCGGCGGAAGAAATTATTCCGGGAGATATTCTGATAATTGAAACCGGCGATGTCATTCCGGCAGACTGCCGGCTGATAAAGTCTACCGGTCTGATAATGGACGAGGCGTCTTTAACCGGAGAATCCCGGGGTGTACGAAAAGACGCGGAAAGGTTGTGCGAAGAGAATACTCCTTTAGGTGACCGGAGAAATATGGTCTGGTCTGCCACAATGGTGTCCGCCGGCAGGGGCGAAGGTATAGTGACAGCCACGGGAATGGACACAGAGGTGGGGAAAATTGCGGGTATATTAATTTCTGAGACTGTGCCCAGGACTCCTCTGCAGCAGAAACTGGCAAAGACCGGACAGTCTCTGGGGCTTGCGGCTCTCAGCATATGCGGGATTATTTTTGTTTTTGGGCTGATACGCTCAATGGAGCCTATGGAAATTTTCCTGACGGCTGTAAGTCTTGCTGTTGCGGCTATACCGGAAGGCCTGCCGGCAATCGTTACAATAATGCTGGCAATAGGAGTACAGCGTATGGCGGATAACAGAGCAGTTATGAGAAGACTGTCCGCGGTGGAAACACTGGGATCCGCATCGGTAATATGCACGGATAAGACCGGTACTGTTACTCAGAACAGAATGAAGGTGTCGGAGTGGTGGGAATCTTCTGAGAAGAGCTTTTTATGTGCCGCTTTGTGCAGTAATAACACAGGTGAGACGGAGAAGGCTCTTGTGGCGGGCGCGGAAGAAAAAGGGTACAAGAGAGACGAATGGCAGGAAAGGTATCCGCGAACAAAGGAAGATCCTTTTGACTCGACAAAGAAGTGGATGGGGACGGTTCATCGTTTTCCGTCCGGAGAAAGGTGTTTTGTAAAGGGCGCTCCGGATGCTGTTCTGGAAAAATGCAGCATGGATGAGGAAAGAAAAAAACAGATTCTCAGAAAAAACCGTGAGATGGCGTCAAAAGCCTTGCGGGTTATTGCCTTTGCGGAAGGAGAAGGAAGAGAATTTGAGAATATGAGCTTTGCAGGTCTTGCAGGAATTTCGGATCCGCCGAGACCTGAGGTGAGGGAAGCGGTGAAGACCTGCCGAAGTGCCGGAATAAAAGTGGTTATGATAACGGGAGATCACGAGGCTACAGCCTCGGCAGTTGCGATGGAAACCGGAATCGCAGAGGCGGCCGGGAATTCGTACATTATGGGAGCGGCCGGTCAGAG
>JAUNCY010000056.1 GCA_030526325.1 Bacillota bacterium | reverse complement strand
GCAGGGCTTCCGGTGTATTTTTTGCACCGTTATGCAGCAGAACAATACTGCCGGATTTTACTTTATCAGTAACGTTTTTTACAATACATGACGGTTCCGGATCCATCCAGTCAAGACTGTCAGTATCCCACTGGATATAATACATGTTTATGTCATGAAGCATTTCTATAAGTGTATTGTTGTATTCACCGTATGGTCCTCTGTACAGCAGCGGTGCTTCTCCTGTAATCTCTTCAATTTTTTTATTGCATCTTTCGGTATCCGCTTTCAGTTCTTCATATGTCATATTTGATATATGAGGGTGAGTATCGGAGTGATTTGCAATATCATGCCCCGCATCATAAAGTTTTTTCACATCTTCCGGATATTTTTCCGCCCACTGCCCTGTAACAAAAAAAGTTGCAGGCGCATTGTATTCGTTTAGTATCCCGATCAGAATATCCGTATCATCATTTCCCCATGCGGCGTCAAATGTAAGAGCTGCACATTTTTTATCGGTATCAACACAGTAAATCGGTATTATTCTGCCGCTGCCTGATGCAGTTTCTACAGCTCCGCAGATAATCCCCGATAGAAAATATGCTCCGGTAACAGCAGCAATTGACAGCACTATCCATAAAACTCTTTTTTTCATAACATTCCCCCAATTTTTTAATATTAAACTGAAACAAATCATCCGCTCGTTTAACAGGCTCTGACTTTTAATAATCACAGATTATTTATAGTCCTATAATATATTTTTTTACATGTCATTATGCCAAAATCCTTGATACTGTCTGCCCGATGTAATAAAATATATTTTGAGTAATAAGAGAGAGAGGAGAAAAGTATTGGAAATTTTACTTGTATTACAGAAAATATTATCTATGTTTCTGATAATTTTCATCGGTGCTTTTGCTTTTAAAATCAACTGGCTTCCCAAAGAAAGCGAAAAGTATCTTACCACATTAATGATAAATATTGCGGCGCCATGCCTTGTTTTCTACTCAATGCAGGCGCAGGACCGGACGGAGGTAATGGCAGGAAAAGCCGTACAGTCGTTCCTCTTTATGACAGCAGTAATGCTTGGCTGCAGCGTGGTAGCTATATTTATTGTAAAACTTCTTAAAGCCCCTAAACTTGACAGGGGAATTTACAGACTGATGATTGTATTTACAAACTGCGGCTTCATGGGCTATCCTCTGGCAGAAGCAGTATTCGGTGACGAAGGACTGTTCCTTGCAATAATAGCCAACATGGCATTCAATATAGTAATATTCTCAGCCGGAGCACTGCTTCTTATTTACGATCAGGAAACAACCGGAACAATCAGGGATACCCTGAAGAAAATTCTTTCAATACCGCTCGTATCCTGCACGATGGGGCTTTTTATTTTCTTCCTGGGTATAAAATTCCCGCCCCTTATCGCAGACACCTGTGAAATTTTAGGTAATATGACAGCGCCGCTTGCTATGCTTATTGTAGGAATTCAACTGTCTCAGAGCAAAGTCAGCAATATTATTAAAAACAAAAAACTGCTTATCGTTACCGTAATAAGACTCATCATCGTTCCTGCAGCCCTGTTCCTGGGATTGCAGTGGGTACCGGTCGATCCGCTTGTATTCTGCGTTGTTGTATTCGCAATGTGCATGCCTGCAGCAGCATATATATCGGTTCTTGCAGTAAGATATGACAGCAATAAAATACTCGCAGCAGAGGGTATATTCCTGTCTACCATGTTCTCGCTGTTAACAATACCTGTATTCGGTATGGTACTTAACCTATATCTTATGAATCTTTAATATATAATTAAAAGGAGAATGTAATATGGATTTACAAAAGGAAGCCCTGAGGCTTCATGAGGAATGGAGAGGAAAAATCGAGGTTGCCAGCAAGGTACCCGTATCAAGCAAATTTGACTTATCTACCGCATACACCCCGGGGGTTGCAGAACCCTGCAAATATATAAATAAAAATAAAGAAGACGTTTACAAGTATACCGCAAAGCATAATATGGTAGCTATTGTCACCGACGGTACCGCAGTGCTTGGTCTGGGTGACATAGGTCCTCACGCAGCACTTCCTGTCATGGAAGGCAAAGCGGTTCTTTTCAAGGAGTTCGGTAATGTAGATGCTTTTCCGATTTGTCTTGACTCAAAGGACGTGGACGAAATTGTTAAGGCTGTAAAAATGATAGCTCCCGGATTCGGAGGAATCAATCTGGAAGATATTTCCGCTCCGCGATGTGTATTAATTGAAAACAGGCTTAAAGAAGAGCTTGATATACCTGTTTTTCACGATGATCAGCACGGAACCGCAGTCGTTGTTGTCGCAGGACTTATAAATGCGCTTAAAGTCACCGGAAAGAAAATAGACGAGATAAAAGTTGTATTATCCGGAGCGGGTGCTGCCGGTTCTGCAATTATAAAAATGCTCATCGGTTTCGGTGTTAAAAACATTATTGCCTGCAACAGAAAAGGTATACTTTGTTCAAAGAACAATTATGAAAACTGGCTTCACAACGAAATAGCTTCATACACAAATCCCGGTCAGGAAGAAGGCAGTCTTGCAGACGCAATGAAGGGTTCCGACGTATTTATCGGGGTTTCCGCAAAGGGTCTTGTAACAGAAGACATGGTACGTTCCATGAACAAAGATGCCATAGTTTTCGCTATGGCAAATCCGGATCCTGAAATCGATCCTGCAGCTGCAAAGAAAGCCGGTGCGAGAGTAATAGGTACGGGACGATCGGATTATCCTAACCAGATAAACAATGTTCTGGCTTTCCCGGGAATTTTCAGAGGAGCTCTCGATGCCAGAGCATCAGATATCAATACTGAGATGAAGCTGGCTGCAGCCTATGCCATTGCTTCACTTATCAGCGAAGAAGAGCTGAATGAAGAATACATTATCGTACCTGCTTTCGACGAAAGAGTAGGGGATGCGGTGTCCGCTGCAGTATATAAAGCAGCTGTCGACTCCGGTGTTTCCAGAATTTAATAAAGGAGGAATAAAAATGGCATTAAAATTTAATTACTATATTCCGACAAAGATAGTGTTCGGAAAAGGCAGTCTCGACAAACTCGCCAAGCTCAGGCTTCCGGGTTCAAAGGCACTCATTGTAACCGGCGGTACTTCAACAACCAGGCTCGGATACGTAGACAGAGTTGTAAATCTTCTTAAAGAAAGAAATGTTGAATCTGTTGTTTTCAACAAAGTACTTCCGAATCCCAACCATATTCATGTAAATGAAGGTGCCGAAATAATCAGGAATGAAGGCTGTGACTTTATTATAGGTATAGGCGGGGGCTCGAGTATAGACTCTGCAAAAGCTATGTCAATGGCTGCCACAAATGAAGGAGACTGCTGGGATTATATCAGCGGTAAGTCTAAAATGAAAAACAAGCCGCTTCCGGTCGTAGCAATTACTACAACGGCAGGTACAGGAACAGAAACAGACCAGTGGTTTGTAATCACAAACGAAGAACAGAACCAGAAAATAGGATGGGGCGGAGACAAATTCTATCCTGCACTTTCAATAGTTGATCCGGATCTCATGATGACTGTCCCTCCAAAATATACAGCATATCAGGGTTTCGATGCTCTTTTCCATTCTGTAGAAGGCTATATTGCAAAAGTTGCAAATCCTATGAGCGATATGTACGCGCTGAAAGCTATTGAACTCATCGGTAAAAATCTTCCTGCCGCGGTCAAAAACGGTTCCGACGAAGATGCCCGTGCTGCAGTAGCCCTTGCCAATACACTTTCCGGAATGGTTGAAGCATTATCATCCTGCACATCAGAGCATTCTATGGAGCATGCATTAAGCGCATTTCATCCTAATCTCACACACGGAGCGGGACTTATTATGATTTCCTGTGCATATCATAAACACTTTGTTCCATACGCAGAGGAAAGATATGTTGATATGGCCAGAGCTCTCGGCTTCAGAGACACAACTGACCCTATGGATTTCGTAAGAGCTCTTGAAAACCTCATTAAAGAATGTGATGTTGACAGTCTTAAAATGTCCGATTTCGGCGTTGAAAAATCAGAAATTGAAGCTCTTGCAGCTAATGCTATGGAAACAGGCAGTGATATGATGAGAGCAGACAGAGTATCTCTCACAAAAGAAGATATTATTAAAATCTATGAGGAATCCTACAAATAGATAACTAAAAAGGGCGGATTAATTTCCGCCCTGTATATCTGATTTTATTCTCCCAAAACAGTTCTATAGTAATCTTTACCCAGAATCTCTGCCGAGACCTTGAACATATTTGACACATGGGAATTGATTAAATCCGTGTATTCATCAAAATTTTCTTCTGTCGAAGAGTCAAATGCTGTAAATTCGCCTTTGTCTGCTATGAACCGTCCCTTGTCGGTTATCCAGTTTTTGCTGTTAAACACTACCAGAGGCTCAGATTCGGAGAATATATCTCTTCCCATAAGCAGACGAGAATCATATTCGAGACCGAACATGTTCGAAAGTGTAGGAAGTATATCAAGAGTACTGCAGGATTTATCTACGGTTACAGGTTCCATACCAGGTACATAAAGCAGGAAACAGCTTTTATACAGTTCAAACTGAGTGTCAACATCGTGCCCCAGGAACTCGCTTATTTCAGAATTCTCCAGACCGTAAGGATAATGATCTGCCGCAACAGCAATTACGGTTTTTTCCGCTATTCCCGCTTCCTCCAGTCTTCCCAGCAGATATTCCATAGCTTTATCAAATTCTATATTACATGAAATATATGCTTTGCAGGCCTCGGAATAGGACAGTTCTTTAACAGCTTCTCTGTTCTTCGCCGCCATTCTGTTGCCTCCGAAATTATAAAGCATATGTCCGCTGACGGTCATATAGTATACATGAAATTTTTCAGAGCCGATGTATTCGTCGACCGTGTTTTCCATCATTTCCAGATCTGATTCCGGCCACTGTTTTGTTACATTGAGGCCGTTTCCCAGCCCTTTATAATCATACCCCATATTGGGATGAGATTTATCCCTGTCATAATATCCGTATGAGTGATTGTGATATGCAAGGGTGTCATATCCCAGCTTTTTAAACTGGTTTCCGAAGGTAAAAGGAAGATAATTGTCATGGGATTTTGACATGCTCCATACCCCCGACTTTGGTATCAGCCCCTGACAGTTTACGTATTCACCGTCTGAGGTACTCACTCCCCATATCGGATTATAGAAATCAGTAAAATTATAGCCCTGCGAATACATTTTATATAGGGTAGGGGTTAACTCTTTGTCTATAGCATAAGGAGAAAAACCTTCGGCCGTTATATATATAAAATTGTATCCTTCATAAATTCCGCTCATCGAATTCTTATATGTGGGCTGCCTTCCTGCAAAATACTCATCCATAGCTTTCAGACTTTCATCCGATCTGCTTTCGGCAATTGCATTAAAATCTATGTTCATAACGTTTGGCTCATATTTTTCATATTCCTCTGCGCCGTCACCGGCATCTAAGTTATCATCCCGGTCCTCTGCCTGAATAGCCGTGACATCGGGAATTCCCAGAAAGTATCGCTCGAAGTCTACTCTAAAGGTTGTCATAATCCCGAATTTGTCCAGCCTCATATCTGCAGCCGAAGCGCTGTTCATATATGTATCATACGGAGAAAGAACAGAGGTTCCTCCCGGGAGAAGTGAAATAAGCGCAATGCAAAACATAATTGCGGCACACGCCACCGTAGTAACAAGCTCTCGTCCCCTAAGTATTAAAAAATCCGAATTTTTTATTGAAAGGAGAATAAAAACCGCCAAAGCAATAAAATCAGCAGCAATAAACGCAAAGCTGTTCTCTATTCCATGAAATACTGCGGATTTAAACTGAAAAGCTTCTCCGCCGTTTACCGCAGAAAACATGGTATAGTACTCTCCGAATATTTCGTAATAACACATCTGCGATGAATAGAACAGAAAATACAAAGATGCTAATGCTGTTTCTGCCGCCTTGTGAGTTTTTCTGCCGAACATAGATACTGTTATTGTACTTACTGCTGCATAGAATAAAGAAAAAATTATTATGTAAAACAGACCCGAACCGAAAAAGGCGCTTTTCAGATTAAGCCTGTATACTATTTCATATATCAATATAAGTATGAAAAAAAATATAAAATCTCTGTGCAAACCGCCCCCGAGATTTTTTATCGAACATATTGATTTGGAAATATTCATAATATTCCTCCGATTTTCAGATTAACTAATTATATAGTATTAATGTATAATATTGCAACCCTGCGGTTTTATGTAAAAAAATGACTTATTTTGAATTCTGTAAAAAATATAATATCTCTCTAAATCCCGAACAGGAAAAAGCCGTTTTGAAAACAAACGGTCCCGGACTCATGGTATCTGTTCCTGGAAGCGGGAAAACCACAGTAATTATTACCAGAATTGCATATATGATTATGTGTGAAAAAATCCCGCCGGAAAAAATCCTTACCGTAACCTTCAGTACGGATGCCGCATCCTCAATGAGAGAGAGGTTTTACTCACAGTACGGCAGTCAGATAACAGGTAAAATGCCTGAATTCAGAACTATTCACAGTATTGCTTTAAATATAGTAAAAATGTATTGCTCCTTACATAATAAAATACCGGATAAAATACTTGAAAACGGCGAATATATCTTAAGAGATATTTTTTTTAAAGAGGGAACGAATGCGGTTGAAGACAGGGGAGTAAGAGAGGCATTAAATTATATTTCTAAAAATAAAAATCTTATGCAGCCCGTTCCTGATATATCCATATCAGGTTTGAGTCTTATCTCTGTTTCAGATAAATATGAAAAGTATAAAAAGGAACACGGGTTTATGGATTTCGATGATATCCTGATATATGCACTTAAAATTCTCGAATCCTGTCCGGATATTCTTGAGATCTGGCAGGACAGATTTCATTATTTTAACGTAGACGAGGCTCAGGATAACTCAAAGATACAAAACAGTATTATGAATGCTCTTTCTTCGCGATTCGGCAACCTGTTTATGGCAGGGGATGAGGATCAGTGTATTTACGGCTTCTGTGGTGCATACCCTCAGGCCTTCTTTGAATTTGAGGACAAATGGGGCAGGGAAAACATAATCAAGCTCCAGACAAATTACAGAAGCTGTGATCAAATTCTAACCGCCGCGGAAACCTTTATTAACCGTAATAAAAACAGATATCCTAAAAGCCTCGCGGGTGTGAAGCAAAGCCCCGGAAAAATTGACGTAAAGCATTTCAATACATATCCGGAGCGTAACAAATACATATTAAAAGATATGAAAAAATACAATACCGCTGCTGTTTTAAGCCGCAACAACGATTCTCTGATTTCTGCAGCGTATACATTATGGAAAAACTCTGTTTCGTTCCGCATCAAACCGGGTAAGAATGATTTTTTCTCATCCTTCATATACCGTGATATCACTGATATACTTGAAGCAGCAGTAAAAAAACAATACAGCAGTCTTCCTGCACATTTAAAATATATTATTAAAAATGATAACCGGATTTCAAGAATCAGATATTATAAACCGAAGGATTCCTTAAGATACATTCTGTACAGTATAGGCTATTCGGAATATCTGATATCAATGCTCGGCAGGGGATGCTCTGTACAGGGAATCTGCTCAAAGCTGAACATACTGGAAACAATATTAAACGACTGCCAAAGTATAATTGAATTCCTTGACATTGCAAAAAAACTGAAAAATATATGTTCATCAGGCTCAGACAAAGGAAATATATCCTTATTTACATGCCACGGGTCAAAAGGTCTTGAATTCGATAAAATTTATATTATTGACGTATTGGACAAAGTATTTCCGTCATGCGATAATATAACTGATACTTCTTCTGAATCCTGCAGCGAACAGGAGGAGGAAGTGAGACTTTTTTATGTGGCTCTAACGAGAGCGCGTGAAGAGGCTGAAATATTGAATGTAAAAAATTCATATTGGGGGATCAGCCTTCCGTCGATATTTGTTAAAGATATAGAAAGGGAAATATTGGGAAATGAGAAAAAATAATGATTCCGGCAGACTTACTGTCTATTTGATTTCTGCTGTAATTTTTGCAGGTGCTGTAATTCTGCTTATTGTAAATTCAATTAATGGTTCTGACGTCAGTTCAGCTCAAATTAATTCAAACACCTCTTCGACCGGAAACTCTTTCTCCGGTGAAAATAAAACACCTTCTCCGCCGGAGATAAAAACAGCAATGTCCGATGACGGAATAACACCTCGGGTTCCGGCATGTGTTGTAAAGGGTGCCGAAAGCTATTATTCCGATTCATTAATTATAGACAATCCGGATGACTTCTTATGCATTGTAAACCGCAAATATAATCTCAGTTCTGATTACTGTCCGGAAGATTTGGTTACGGTATCAATTCCTTTCGCTCCCGGAAGAACCGACGACGTGAAGCAGATGCGTTCAGAGGCTTCGGCTGCGCTCAGCGAACTTTACAATGCCGCAGAAAAAGAAGGCTTTAAACTGTACGGTGCTTCAGGATTCAGATCATATAACACTCAGATGGTGCTTTTTAATAAAAGTGTGGCATCAAAGGGGTCCATAGAGGAAGCCGGCAAATTAAATGCGCTGCCGGGTCAAAGCGAGCACCAGCTTGGTCTTGCAATGGACTTCACATTAGAAGAGCTTGGCTATAGACTAAAAGAATCATTCGGAGAAACTGAAGAGGGGATATGGCTCAGAGAAAACTGCCATAAATTCGGATTTATTATAAGATATCCCAAAGGAAAAGAGGATATCACCGGATACAGCTATGAACCGTGGCACTGCAGATATGTTGGAAAAAAAGCTGCAGAATATATCTATGAAAACAGCCTTACCCTTGAGGAATTCTATGGTCTCAAGTAAAAAAGGGTGGAAACATCCGCCCTTTTTTAATCACATAATAAACTATCTTTTAAATATAGTTCCTTCATCATACATTTTTTTGATGTCAGAATCCGAATATCCGCCGTAACGCTTAAGAATGTCTTCTGTATCGGCACCTAACCTGGAAGATGGCTCGAAAGTATCGATTTTTGTCTCAGAGAATTTGATAGGGCATCCCGGCATTTTAATTTTTCCTCCGAAAGGATGTTCCTGTTCAATTATCATTTCTCTTGCAAGAATATGGGGATCTTCGACAAGTTCATCTATTCCCAAAATCGGTCCGACAGGCACTTTGTTGGCATCAAAGACAGTGCATATTTCTTCAGTTGTTTTCTTTGAAGTCCAATCTTCAACAATAGGTGTCAGCAGGTCTTCATTATCTTTTCTGTTCTGGTTGTTAATGAATCTCTCATCGGTTATAAGCTCCGGTTTTTCAATAGCATTGCAGAACTTTTCGAATAAAGCATCATTCGCCACGGCGATACATACATACCCGTCCTTTGACTTAAAGGTATTGAAAGGGGAGGCATTCTGATTTGAGTTTCCGTTTCTCTTTGGTGTAACTCCTCCTATTGTCTGAATAACTACATGATTTTCAAGGGTTGCAAAGCATGAGTCCATCATTGAAATATCAATAAATTGTCCTTCTCCGGTTCTGTCCCGGTGATATACCGCAGCCATAATAGCAAATGCCATGTGTACTCCGGCAATTGAATCGCCCATTGAGGTTCCCAGTTTCATCGGCATTCCGTTCTTTGGACCGGTTACAGCCATATATCCTCCCATAGCTTGAGCTATAATATCATATGCAGGTTTGTTTCTGTAAGGCCCGTACTGTCCGAAGCCTGTAATCGAACCGTAAATGATTGAAGGATTATGTTTTTTCAAATCTTCATAGCTTATTCCAAGCTTTTCCGTAACGCCCGGGGCGTTGTTTTCAACAACGATATCCGCATTTTTGCAGAGCTTGTATATGATTTCTTTTGCATTGGGATCCTTTAAATCCAGCTCAATGCTTTTTTTATTTCTGTTCATATACATAAAATATCCGCTTCCTTCGACAATATTAGGCAGCGGTCTGAATGATCTGCTGTCGTCTCCTGTACCTTTTCTCTCAATTTTGATTACTTCGGCACCGAGATCAGCTAAAAGAAGTGTGCAGTACGGTCCTGAATATACTTTTGTAAAATCCAGAACCACAAGTCCTTCCAGAGGTTTATTGCTCATAATTGTTCTCCTGAATTTGAATATTATTTCAGAATTAATTTCTGCTGTTATTTAGAATTATTATATCACTTTTTTGACAATATGAAAAAGTTTTTACATGATTTATT
>JAUNCY010000055.1:7459-10452 GCA_030526325.1 Bacillota bacterium | reverse complement strand
GTGTCTGATTGTGCTGTTCCGATTCGATGTCCCGTGGAAGATGCCTGTATCAAGAGCCTCCGGCTTGAAAAACTGCGTAATGCCGTTAAACAACTGGATGACCAGGAACAGAAATTGATCGGCCTTCGGTATAAATGCTATATGACTGAAGCACAGGTCGGAGAAGTTTTTGGAATATCCAGGATGGCGGTATCCAAGCGGCTGAAAAAACTCCACGAAAAGCTGCGGAGCTCTGTCGTATGACAGGGCTCCGTAGTTTTTTATATTTTTCGGTTTACAAGTGATTTCCGAGCGTCCTAAAGGTTAGAGGGGTAGTTTCCGCAAGGAGATACAGCCGAGGGTGGCAGCTGTATGAACCCCTAATAATAAAGAAAAGAGGTCAATAAAATGATGACACAATTTTTTGATATGGTGCTGATGCAGTTTATTCAAGAGGCTAATAAGAGGTGCGAACGCCCCAAATCAGAGTGGCTTATCTTTGAGCATACACATGAAGCGTTGGTGGATCAGGAAACCTGGGATATTGTACAGGAGGTACGATCCTATAAACGCCGCCGGACAAAAATGGATGAGCAGAATATGTTCTCTGGATTGGTGTATTGTGCGGACTGCGGTATGCCCATGGTGCTGCACAGGGCGCACACCATGAAGCCGGAACAGAAAATTTCACTTGCCGCACCTATAAAAAGGACGGGTCCGACGTCTGCAGCGCTCACTATATCCGGGAAGTGGCGCTGAAGGAAATCGTATTGGAAACGATCCGTAGAGCCACAGAGTTTGCCAGGAGCGACCCGGAGCGGATCGCCGTTCAGTACCAAATCTGCATACGCAACCGGGTCGTTATAAATCAGATAATCCAACTCCGACCGCTCATACATATTCCGAGCTGTTTCATTCTCCACAGCGGTGCAATCTATGGAGCACAGACTCCCGTCAGAGTACCGAAGCTCCACGCAACCGGTATCCATATTGAACGTACAGCTTAGCAGCTTTTTCATGAGTATATCCTCCTGTTTTTAGTGGTGATTTGAAGCCTTGACAGGCTCTGTTGAAGTCTGTATAATACTCTCACAACCAAAGACGGTTAAGACATCACGCAGGCGCTTGCAAAGCGGCTGCGTTTTCAATTTTTCACGAAAGGAAAGAAAGCATCAACCAAACATTCAGAGAAAGGACCGGAGAATGGCGCGCAAGAAAGACCATGATTACGGGACTGGGATTCCAAGATTTGAGATGGAAGCACTGGTCCGAATCCTTCTGCCGGAGATCCAAAGGTTTTACGAAAGCGCAGAGGGGCAGGCAGCCTTTGAACACTGGAAGGCTGAACAAGACGCCAACGACTCCGAAGACAACTAAGACATCAACCGGCGGGGCTCGTATCGGCAGGATACAGTCTCGCCGGTTTTTATGAGTACTCATCCAGCTTTTCATACAAAAAGAAAAATCCGAACGCATCTCCCACCTGGAAGATACAGTTCGGATTATCCTTTTTTGGTCCGAATTACGGGATTGTTTTTCTGAATTTTACTGTCCCCATAGAAGGGCATTTCTCTGAACTATGTAATCAGAGCATTCTATAACAAGAAAACCGGCTTTTGAAGTAAAATATCCTGCGTCAGGTTTTCCCACTTTGAATCCGTCGTCCGAAATCATATAATCGTAATACTCGGTAATTTTGTCCAGAGTTGTTACGAATTCATCCGACATCATACCGTTTTCAATATATCTGGATCTGAAATACTTTTCTGTACCGTAGTCGTCCTCTGGGAAAATATCGTCAATGGCCAGCACAGCTCTCATGGATGTGTAAATTGCATTGTAGTCACAGAGAAACGCATCTCTTGTTTTGTTTTCCTTGAGATATTTTTTTGCTTCTGAAACAAGCTTCGTTGCTTTTGTAATACATTCATTCGAAAAACTGTCTCGTTCATGTTCAAGCATCTGAGAACCTCCTTTTTACCTGTTTGTTAACAATTCTATTCTACCACAGTATTTCCGATATGTCATAAAAGAATTGGTAAATGCATATATTGGTGAAAAGCGGGGTAAAGGATGGTGACAGCTGTACATGAAAGATTACATAGAGGAGAGGGTTCTTGAACTGGCAAATTATATTCTGGAAACAAAGTCTACTGTAAGAGCGGCGGCAAAGAAATTCGGGGTATCCAAGTCCACCGTTCATCAGGACATTACATCCAGGCTGGCTGAGATAAATCCGGGGCTTGCGGCAGAAGTGAAGTCGGTTCTGGACAACAATAAAGCAGAGCGTCATATAAGAGGAGGAAATGCCACAAGAGAAAAATACAGAAAAATAACCGCATGAGGGCGATAACATATCCTGAATCAGAAGAAATACATAAAAAACGGCACAGCCTCGCAGGACTGTGCCGAAATAATATTAACCTATTTAAAAGAATAAAGGAAATTCAGGATTCCCTGTGCATCGAGTTCAGCAGCCTTCTGCCTCCATGACGGGGATTTCAAAAGCTCAATCTCGGTCTCGTTTGTGTAAAAACCGTGCTCTATAAGAACAGCAGGCATATCTGTATTCTTTATTACCGCGAAGTTGGCTGTTTTGACACCTCTGTCCTTTATGCCTATGGACGGAATGTTTGCATCGTGAATATAGTTTGCAAGAATTTTTCCGTATTTGCTGGTGCTGTAGTAGTAAATCTCCCAGCCGCCGGCATTGTTTTCCCAGTCCACACCGTTACCGAAGGCATTTGCATGGAAGCTGACAAAAATATCGGCATTGGAATTATTGGCTGTGGAACACCTTTGGGACAGGGACACATCCGTGTCATCACTTACAGTCATCAGTACAGTGATACCTTTGGACTCCAGTATACTTTTGGTTCTCTTTGCAACATCCCTGTTGAATTCGTATTCAAGTAGACTTTCGTCAGGACTTCTTTTGCCTAAAGTGGATTTTCCGTGACCCGGATCCAGCATTACCACAAGTTTTCCGTCATCATACGGGTTGAAATATGCAG
>JAUNCY010000055.1:0-7420 GCA_030526325.1 Bacillota bacterium | reverse complement strand
CTTTTTGAAGTATACTGTCATTTCTTTTTTGTCGGAAGAAAAGCTGACAGAAGGGCTTTGCAGATTGTTCATCTCGAATACAAGCCTGAAGGTCAGTGAATCATACATGCTGGATCTGACCGAGGAAACCGCACAACGCATGTTGTCCACGCTGCCCAGAGTTTTAAGGCAGTTTGAATCTGCCTTGAAATTAATAAAATCTATTACATATCTGTCCGGATTTGACAGGGTCATTGTTTTATAGTCATCCGATTCGAAGGGCTTGTCGGACACCAGCTTCACAGAAGTGAACATGTTTGATTCCTGCCCGAAATTTACAGATATTTTTTCAATCGTGCCCGGATTTTCGACAGGAATTTCAGGATCTTCGGTGTTAGTATCAGGTGTATTCACTATTGCCGTTCTGGTGCTGTTTTCCCAACTCACATCAAAGCCCAGAGCCTCAGACACGAATCTCAAAGGAATAAGCGTACGGTCATCCACTATTTGAGGGGGAACATCCATGCTTTTGGAAACCCCGTCAACCTTAGCGGTATTGGAATCAATATAAAGTATTATAGTCTGACCGTTATATTTAACAGTAACTGAATAATTTGAGGCATTCCAGCTTACATTTCCTCCTATGTACTCAAAAAGAGCTCTTGCCGGAATCATGGTACGGGACTCTATGATTTTCGGAGGGACATCCATTTCGAGAGTTTTGCCGTTTACTTTCAGAGAAACATCCGGCTCTTCTCCCCAGGGAAACATTTCAGCGTTCGATACAAATGTGAATATGCCCGCGATTACAATCGCAAATAACAGAGATGCCAAAAATATTATAGTTTTATTGAATGCAGTCCCTTTGTTGTACATTATCTTCCTCCTCCTTCTTTTTTTAATTCAATTATTTTAACAGAATAAGACTGCAATGTCACAGAGTTTACATAATTTTGATAAAATTGAAATGTAATTGAAACAATATTATTGATTATTTTTGGCATTTTATGGTATAATTCCGAAAAATTCAAAAATTTACCGAAAAATATGATTAAATTATCAGGAAGGAAAGGTATATGGAAGTTAAAAAAAGCCAAATAATTATGCTGCTGGTTTCGTTTATTATTATCCTGACTGCAGCGGGCTGCAGCAGTGACGGAGATACGTATGAGGCAGGAACAAAAGAGAAAACTCCGTTTGAGGAGTACTGTATGATATCTGAAAGACTGAATGAATTTTCCACGGTTCAGGCTCAGCTTACAACGGCATTTTTTGTAAACAACGGAAACGAATCTCTTCAGCTGAACATGGTAAGCGAAATAAAGCAGTCGGGAAACGGTATAGTCGGAGCCGATATAGAAATGATAACCACCACCAGATATCTGGATGAGACGGTGGAAATGTACTCGTATTATACGGACGGATATTTTTATACGGATTACGAAGGACAGAAGGTGAAGTACAAGCTGTCAAATGAGGATATGATGGAGGAGAACAATCTGACACTTCCGATAATAAGTGAAGAAAGCCTGAAGGATATCAGCGCGGAAACGGACGATCGGGGCAGCCGGGTTGTAACCCTTGTTGCGGATTCTGATGTTATCAGGAAAAGTCTGGACAGGTATGCGGAGCAGCTGATTCAGGCGGAAAACGGATATTTTAAATGCTCTGATCTTACTGTAGTGGTCAAGGCAGACGAAAAAGGAAACATTATCAGCTGTGACAGCCTAATATCCATGTCGGTTACGGACAAAGGGGTGACAACTGAATATACCGTCGACACATATACAGAGTATTTTAATATTAATGAAAAGCTTGAAATTGAATTTCCTGATTTTTCTGAATACACCGAAATCAAGGCAGAATAGAGGAGCGGCAGTTTTAAGCGGACAGGCCTTTACAGGATTGAGTTTTGAACGGCATGCATGTATAATTGTTTCAACAGATATGTATTTTAATACCAAGCTTCGGAGGAAAGAATATGGACGCTAAAATGGAATATATGAAATGGCAGAGAAACAGGTTTCTGTCAGATGAGGAGATGGCCTATCTTAAAAGCATAAAAGAAGATGAAGAAAAAATAGAAGAGCTGTTTGGCAGTGACATTGAGTTCGGAACGGCAGGCATGAGAGGAATTCTGGGAATCGGCACAAGCAGAATGAATAATTATCAGATTGCAAGAGCTATTCAGGCATTTTCCAACGATCTTATCAGAAAGGCAGGCGGAAGAGTGGGCAAGGGCATTGCGATAGCTTTTGACACCAGAAAAACGTCTGAAAAATTCAGTGACACTGCAGTCAGAGTGCTTCTGGGCAACGGAATCGGGGCGGCAGTATTTACTGCGCCAAAGTCAGTTACCCAACTGTCTTTTGCTATCCGTTATCTGGATTTGGAAGGCGGAATAATGATTACCGCAAGCCATAACCCGAAGGAGTACAACGGAATTAAGCTTTACAACAGCCGCGGAGCTCAGATATTGCCTGAAGATATGAAGTCTGTTATCAGAGAATTCAGGAATATCCAGAACTTTTCCCAGATTCATCCTTATGTAGGATATTTGAGACTCAACTCAATACATCAGAAAATAGGGCTTTCAAATGACTATAAGTATCAGAATGCAGTACTGAAAACCTCGGTCTGCGATGATATCGACAAAGATACGGTAATAGTCTATTCCGCTCTTCACGGAACAGGCTTCAGCTGCGTTCCCGGAGTGCTGAAAGAAAGAGGATTTAAAAAGGTAAACCTTGTAAAAGAACAGATGGAACCCGACGGAGATTTCCCGACAATTGATATTCCGAATCCGGAAGACGGCAAAACCCTGGATATGGCGATAAATCTTGCAAAGGAAAAGTCTGCTGAAATAGTGCTTGCTACAGACCCGGACTGCGACAGAGCAGGAGCAGCCGTAAGGGGCAGAGACGGAGAATATAAGATTCTGACCGGGAACCAGACAGGCGCACTTTTATTGGACTACATTGTAAGGTTCAAAAAGGATATGCCTGAAAACCCTCTTATGGTTCAGACCGTCGTTACAGGAGGTCTCGGAAAGGATATCGCGGAGAAGGCCGGAATAGCAGTCAGGGAAACTCTTACAGGATTCAAATATATCGGAGAGATTATGAACGAATGTGAAGAAAAGGGTGATATGAACTTTATATTCGGTTATGAAGAAAGCTGCGGTTTCGTTGCGGGAACCCATGTGAGAGACAAGGACGGTGCAGGAGCCTGCATGCTTATCGCTGAAATGGCGGCATGTTATAAAAAGAACGGATATTCTGTATACGACAGACTGGAGGAACTTTATAATGAGTTCGGATATGCGGATGATTCCAATAAGGATATATCTTTCCCGGGAACAGAGGGAAAGGAAGAAATGGCGGCCATGATGGACAGGGTGAGAAATACAGGCATAGAGACTATGGCGGGAGAATCTGTCAAAGTAACTGATTTTCTCAATGACGAAACAGGACTTCCAAAGGAAAATTTAATAAAATTTGAATTTGAAGACGGCTCCTTTGCGGCCGTAAGACCTTCCGATACAGAGTCGAAGCTTAAGCTATATTTCTATGTAAAAGGAGAAAATTCCGATAAGGCAGCTGAAAGAAAGCAAAAAATTGAGGCGGAGCTGTCAGCCGCTGCGGGACTTGAGATGCAGGATTAATACCGCATAACTTAATAAAAGAAAAATACAAAAAAACTTATAGGACAGAAGTCAACGGGGATCTGCTGTGAAAGCAGGTCCCCGGCTTATTATTGATGCTTATCTTTACTTTTTAGGCGGCTTTTCACCGTAGTACTGGTAGTATGTCGTTTCAATACGCCCGTTGTACAGTTTTCTGCGACGGTCTGTTTTCCTGAATTTCATGGCGGCTTCAAAGCTCTTGTCTGCTGTGATTAGATAGAGAGAAAGGGTGCCGTTCGCAGACATCTTTGAATTCATATCCTTATATATCCTATCAATATCCTTCTTTTCACCGATTCTTTCCCCGTAAGGCGGATTTGTAATAATTACTGTATAATCATCGTTTATGGTCAGATCGCTGAAGGCCTGTCTTCTAAAGCTTATATCGTCGCTCAGCCCTGCCTGGACAGCATTTACACGGGAGGCGGAAACAGCCTTGCCGTCGATGTCGAATCCGTAGATTCTGAGATTCACATCGTTTCTGACTGCCTTAAATGCCTCAGTTCTGGCTTTTTTCCAGATTTCCGGAGAGATTTGAGGCCAGGTTTCGGAGACGAATTTTCTTGACAGCCCGGGGGCGATATTTTTTCCTATCATGGCAGCTTCTATCGGGATGGTTCCGGAGCCGCAGAATGGATCGATCAGAACTCTGTCCGGATTCCAGAAGCTAAGCTTAACCATGGCTGCCGCCAGAGTTTCTTTAATCGGTGCGGCAACATCGGCTGCCCGGTAGCCTCTTTTGTGCAGTCCCGGACCGGAGGTGTCAATAGTAATAACAGCCACGTCTTTAAGCATTGTCATTTTTATACTGTACAGAGGCCCGGTTTCAGGAAAGTGCTCCACGGGATAGGTCTCTTTAAGCCTTTCGATTACAGCTTTCTTAATTATCTTCTGACAGTCAGATATACTGAACAGCTTTGACTTAACCGAGGTGCCGTTTACAACGATTTTTCCGTCAAGGGGAATCCATTCCTCCCAGGGCAGAGCTTTTGTCTGTTCAAAAAGATCTGTGAAGGTTTCAGCACGGAATTCTCCCATTTTAAGAAGAACCCTGTCGGCGCATCTGAGCCAGAGGTTGCTTCGGGCTACAGCCTCCTCGTTTCCTATATAAGTGATTTTTGCATCCTCGGATTTTATCACAGTGTATCCGAGATCCTGTATTTCTCTTTTTACCACGGCCTCAAGACCGAAGGTCGCTGTTGCTATTAATTCCAGTTTTGCCATTTGGGGCTCCTTTCGTGCTGTTATTCTAACATCATATGAGAAATAGGGAATCTTTGCAAGTGCAATTATTGACACTATTTCACGAAAAATCTATAATTAATAAATTAGACAAATAATAATGGAAGGGAAACGAGATGATTATAAAAATTTTTGACAATGAATTTAATTTTAACACAAAAGGTCAGGACGGAAGAGCCGTTATGGAAAGGATAATGGAAGATATCGAAAAGGAAAAAAAGGCTCTCAGCCATCTGGTTATCGACGGAAACGAGATAAGAAACGACCTTATAAAATACATAGACGACAATCTGAATTCAATAGAGAGAATCGATGTGTATGCTATAGAAAGAATTCAGCTTCCCATGGAAAATGCAGCTGTCGTAAAGGAATCGCTTGACGGAATGATAAGAATTATGGACATCCTGGCAGAGGATTTCAGAATGGGAGTTTCGGCAAGAGGCTGGAAAGAATTCGAATCGATGATAGATACCGTTCTGTTTCTCGACAAGGCAACAAAGAGCATTTTCTCTATGTTTATAGATGCGGGAGATTCCCGAAAAACAGGCGCATGGGACAGAATCAGAGAGGAATACAGAAAATTAAGCAAAATTCTTCCGAGACTTGAGGAAAGCCTTGATAAGGATGATACAAAGGGTGCCGGGGACATGATTCAGAATGAAATGAAGCCGATTTTTGTCTCTGTTTCGGAAATGATAGGAAATCTTATCGGACAGAATTAAAGGGGGGAGCGTTATGGCTCGAAATTATTTTAAGTGGGCAGAGGTTGATGTTGACGCACTCATGTGGAACATGAGGCAGGTAAGGAATCTGGTCGGAGACGATGTGAAAATTGCCGCAGTGGTTAAGGCAAACGGATACGGTCACGGTTCTCTGGAAATAATGGAGTATCTGATTGAGGCAGGCGCCGACATGATAGTGGTTTCATCTGTTAATGAAGCCGTGGAAATGAGAAAGAAATACAAGAAAGCCCAGACCATAGTCCTGGGATATACTCCCGAGGAGAACGTTGACGAGGCCATAAGATACGGGGTTACCCAGACGGTAACATCAGAGGTTCAGGCCAGGATTCTTTCTGATACGGCCCAGCGAATCGGAATGGGAGTAAGCTGCCATATAAAAATAGATACCGGAATGAACCGTATAGGATTCAGAGTTTGTGAGGAATCCGCCGACGCAATCGCAAGGATAGCTGAAATGCCGGGAATACATATTAACGGAATGTTCTCTCATTTTGCAACCGCTGACGAAGCCGACAAGACCTTTATGAAGCTTCAGTATGAAAGATTCTGCAGGATGAGTGAAATGCTGGAGGAGAGAGGGATCAAAACCCCAATAAAACACATAGCGAACAGCGCGGCAATAATCGATTTCCCCGAAAGTTTCATGGATATGGTCAGGAGCGGGATAATAACCTACGGCATATACCCTTCCGATGAAGTGGATAAGAGCAGAATTGAACTTAAGCCGGTTTTGTCTCTGAAATCACGGATTTCCCATATTAAAACAATAGAAGAGGATTCGGGAATAAGTTACGGACTTACCGAAACCGTCAAAGCCGGGAGCGTGATAGCAACCATCCCTGTAGGCTATGCCGACGGATATCCCAGATCCCTCGGCGGGAAGGCAGAGGTTCTGATAAGAGGGAAAAGGGCAAAAATTAAAGGGAGAGTATGCATGGACCAGTTCATGGCGGACATATCCCATATCCCGGAGGCTCAGGTCGGAGACGAGGTTGTTCTGATAGGCAGAGACGGAGATGAATATGTATCTGTGGATGAACTGGCAGAAATCGGGAATACTATTTCCTATGAGTTACTGTGTATGATAGGACGAAGGGTTCCGAGAATATACATTAAAGATAATAAAGTGATCAGGGTGACTGATTATCTAGAGTAGAGTAAAGGGGAAAAACATGTATTACAAACAAAAATTAGACGAAGTTATGGCGGGACTGGAAAGCAGCCCTGACGGACTTGCCGTAGAAGAGGCTGAAAAGCGCCTGGCTGAAAACGGCAAAAATAAACTTGAGGAAGGTGAAAAGGAATCCATGCTCCGCAGATTTGCGAAACAGCTGGCAGATCCCATGATAATCATCCTCATAGCGGCAGCGGTTGTTTCGGGAATTACGGCGGCGTATTCGGGTGAAAGCTTTGCCGACGTTATAATAATCGGAATAGTTGTGGCAATTAACGCTGTTCTGGGTGTTTATCAGGAAAGCAAGGCGGAGAAGGCAATAGAAGCTCTCCAGGAAATGTCTTCGGCTGAAAGCAAGGTTCTGCGTTCCGGAAAACTCGTGAACATTAAGAGTGAAGACATCGCCGTGGGTGATGTGGTGGTTCTGGAGGCCGGAGATGCTGTTCCGGCAGACTGCAGAATAATAGAAAGCGCGAGTCTTAAATGCGAGGAATCGGCGCTGACCGGAGAAAGTGTTCCTGTGGATAAAAAAGCGGCGGAACTCGAAGTTCCGGAGGGAAAGGATATTCCTCTGGGTGACAGAACAAACATGCTGTA
>JAUNCY010000101.1 GCA_030526325.1 Bacillota bacterium | reverse complement strand
AAGATTACTCCAATCACAGAGGCATGCATCCGGATTCGTTTTAGCAAAACTGCAGGTACAAAAGAAAAATCTGTTTTTCCTGAAAAGGAACCGCAAAGCAGCCTGAAATGGACGGCAAAAGAGTCGCCTTCGGCAATTGAAGTGGCAACAAAGCAAGTAATCATTCGAATCGAAAAGAGAGATGGGGCATTAAAGTTCATGACACCGGACAGAAAACTTCTTTTAGCGGAAACGACAAATGGATGTCGGTATCTGGATGCCGGGAAAACCTGGAATTTCTTTGAGTTTGAGCGTTCAGAACGGCTAAAATCAAAAGGCCCGTTAAAAGATGATTTCTCGGATGTTACAAACAAGGCAAGATATATTTCTCACGGTGGAAGAAAACTTCGTATGCCAATGATCCTTTCGAATAAAGGATATGCCTTGGAAATAAACGCACCGGAAACCGTATTATTCTGCGGAATTAAAAACTTCGGGCAGTACATCTATACAGAAGGAAGCGAGCAGATCGACTATTATTTCTCAAGGACTGGGGACGGTTCTATGTCCGTTCTTTTCCATTAGACGGACAGCCTATGGGGACGGTGATAAAATCAGAAAACTCCGTCCCTGCAGGAAATATGTTGTATTTATAAATGATTTGTGATATATTTTAACCATATTCTTACTTCAATGTTCATTGAAGGTTTCCAATTTAAAACTGAATAAAGAAAGGAGCGGTGCCAGTGTACAGCACTGTGATTTCTGCATCTATTTATGGAGTAGAGAGCAGAATTGTAAGGGTAGAGGCGGACGTAAGTGAAGGGCTTCCTTCTTTTGCCATGGTGGGGTATCTCTCAACTCAGGTAAAAGAAGCCCAGGAGAGAGTGAGGACAGCATTAAAAAATTCCGGTATTTACCTGACACCAAAGAAAATTGCGGTAAATCTTGCTCCGGCGGATCTGAAAAAGTCAGGGACCGGTTTTGATCTGCCCATAGCGGTGGCGATTGCAGCAGCCTATGGATTTATTGGAAAAGAAGTACTGAAAGAGACCTTTATTGTAGGTGAATTGGGATTAAACGGAGCGGTAAATCCCGTTCCCGGGATCTATGCCATGATCTCGGAATTAAAAGAACAAGGCTGTGTCAGATGCATAGTACCCAGGGAAAATGTTCGTGAAGCAAAAGAGGCAGGACAGGTGGAAGTGATAGGTGTCAGCTCTCTTCAGGAGGCGGTATACTATCTCCAGACAGGAACCTATGAAGAAGCATCATACGAAGAGGAGGATGAAATCGGGAAAGGAAAAAAATACAAGGTGGATTTTGCAGATATTCAGGGGCAGGAGGTCATAAAGCGCACAGCGGTGATCGCAGCGGCCGGCTTTCACAACCTGCTTATGGTGGGACCTCCGGGAGCCGGAAAATCCATGATTGCCAAAAGGATTCCCACCATTCTTCCCGAAATGACCAGAGAGGAGCAAAAAGAAGTCTCCAAGGTATACAGTGTCCTGGGAATGCTAAAAGGCGAAAGGAAAACCATAACAGAAAGACCTTTTCGGGCTCCGCACCATACGATTTCTCCTCAGGCTCTGGTGGGAGGAGGGATGCTGCCAAGGCCCGGAGAAGTCAGTATGGCACACAATGGGGTGTTATTTCTGGACGAGCTTCCTGAATTTTCCAGAGAAACCCTGGAAGTGTTAAGACAGCCACTG
>JAUNCY010000100.1 GCA_030526325.1 Bacillota bacterium | reverse complement strand
GGTGACAGGAAACCAGATGAAAACCCGAAAAACACCGTAAATTCTAATCAGACCGATGTGAAAGACAATACTGAGTCCGAAGGTTCTGTCTCTTCATCAGATTCGGAAAAAGATTTTACATGCACACTTTCGGTAAGCTGCGGCACAATACTGAACAATCTGTCCCGGCTGGAAGACGGAAAGGCATCTGCAGTACCGGCTAACGGAGTGCTCTTTGCCGAAAAGACGGTTGTTTTTTATGAAGGAGAAACTGTTTTCAATCTTATTGTGAGAGAAATGAAAAGCAGCGGAATTCATCTGGAATTTGTAACCACTCCGATTTATAATAGTGCTTATATTGAAGGAATAGGAAATATTTATGAATTCGACTGCGGCGAGCTTTCCGGATGGATGTACAGAGTAAACGGAAAGTATCCCGACTACGGCTGTTCTCAATATCAGCTGAAACCGGGCGACAAGGTTGAATGGTTATATACATGTAACGGCGGTGAAGATATAGGCGGCAGAAATTCCGCAAAGTAGAGATATGTTAAGAAACAACGAATTTGGCAGCTATCATCCTGCTGTAAATTTCATATATTTTATTTTTGTGACAGGGTTTTCCATGTTTGTGATGCATCCTGTCTGCATGGCGGTATCCTTCGCATGCGGATCTGCATATTCGATTATGCTTAACGGAAAATCGGCGGCCGGAAAAAACTTCTTATATATGCTGCCTGTCATGGCCGGAGCAGCATTAATAAATCCTTTGTTTAATCATGAGGGGATGACCATACTGGGATATTTTCCGGGAGGAAATCCTCTCACTTTGGAATCAGTAATATATGGACTTGCGGCGGCGCTGATGCTGGTTACGGTAATCTGCTGGTTTTCGTGCTGCAGCCGGATTATGACGGGAGACAAATACATTTATCTGTTCGGTAGGGCGATACCGGCTCTTTCTTTGATTCTGTCAATGACACTGAGATTCGTACCAAAGTTTTTGAGTCATCTGAAGGAAGTGACTGAGGCGCAGAAATGCGTCGGAAGGGATATTTCCTCAGGCAGCCTTGTTCGACGGGCAAAGAACGGTCTTGCAATTCTTTCGATAATGACCACCTGGGCACTTGAAAATGCTGTGGAAACGGCAGACAGCATGAAATCGAGGGGATACGGTTTGCCGGGAAGAACATCTTTCTCGATATATACATTTGAAGGAAGGGATAAGGCGGCACTGGCCTTTATTCTGACCGCAGGTTTATATGTGCTGGCAGGAATAATAAACGGCAGGCTGAGTTTCCTGTATTTCCCGTCAATAGGCGGAGAAGCCGTCACTCCGTATATAATAAGTTTATTTGCCGCGTATTCAGGGCTGTGCGTATGCCCTATTATCATAGAAATCCGGGAGAACAGAAGATGGAATGCTATAAAATCGAAAATCTGAGCTTTACATATCCGGAAAGAGAATGCAAGGCTTTAGACAATATAAACATTGCCATATATAAGGGTGAGTTTGTAACCCTGTGCGGAAAATCCGGCTGCGGTAAGACCACAATGCTCAGACTGCTGAAACCTTTGCTGGCTCCCCACGGCAGCACCGGCGGAAGCATATACTATATGGGACATTCCGTACATGAACTGTCTCATCAGGTGCAGGCTTCTGAAATCGGTTTTGTTATGCAGAGTGCGGAAAACCAGATTGTAACCGATAAAGTATGGCATGAACTGGCTTTTGGACTGGAAGGTCTGGGATATGACACG
>JAUNCY010000054.1 GCA_030526325.1 Bacillota bacterium | reverse complement strand
GGTATTTACAATAAATCCCCGGGATCTGTTGAGAAAATGGTTTTTCAGATTTTTTCCTATATAGCTGTCTTTTCCTATTATCAGAATTTTTGTCATGGTAAAAGCCTTTCCTAATGTCCGGTTTTGTTTTGTAAACTGCAGTATCATTATATCCGATAGAGGAGAGGGTAACAAGTTAAAAAATGCCGGGAAGGGCATATGTTACGTCATATTAAGTTTTCATGAAGGCGGCGTGATATATTGAAAAACAGCCCAAAAAATGCTAAAATATAAATATTTTATTAGATTGGGAGATAATTGAAATGCAGAGAACTATCAGATTGACCGGACTTGTTCTGGTTGACGGACTGCTTATAAATTTATCATATATGCTGGCGTTTCTGCTCAGATTTGATTTCGTTACAGAATCCACTGCGTTCAGTACGTATTTCGAAGTTTATCTGAGCTACTGGTTTGCTCTGACGACAATAAAGCTGGTTATTTTTTCTCTTTTCGGGCTGTACAGCAGCTTGTGGAGATTTGCCGGAGCTCAGGATATTCTGAGACTGTTAGGTGCGGCTGCTGCCGCAAATACGGTTACTTCGCTGTTTCTTCTGGTTTTCAACGGGGAAATCCAGAGAAGCCTTATCATCCTGCCTCTGGTATTCGACGTGCTGTTTATAGGAGGCATAAGGCTGTTCTACAGATTTTTCGGAGCCTTTTCCGGACAGAGAAAGCTGGCGGCATCAGGGAAGCTTAAAAGAGTTATGCTTATAGGAACCGGATATGCAGCTGCAGCGATAATAAAGGAAATGAGAATCCACTACAGAGACATGATGGCTCTGCCTGTAGTGGCAATAGATGAAGGGAGAAGCCGGGTCGGAAACAGGATATCCGGAATAAAAATTGCAGGTACCAGAAAGGATATCACAAGAATAGCAAGAAGGTATAAGGTGGATGAAATTTTCATAGCACTGCCTTCCGCAAACAAAAAAGAGATAGAAGTGATAATGGGTGAATGCAGCAAAACCAGCTGCAAGGTCAGAATTCTTCCGGCAATGCATGAGCTCATTGACGGGAAGGTAAGCGTAAGCAAGCTGAGAAATGTGGATATAGAGGATCTGCTGGGAAGAGAAACGATAGAAACCAATTCCAAAGAAATAACCGACTGCTTCAAAGGAAGAATTGTACTTGTAACCGGAGCGGGAGGAGCCATAGGTTCCGAAATCTGCAGACAGGTAGGTAAATATCTTCCGAGAAAAATCATTGCCCTGGATTCGGCGGAGAACGGAATATTTGAGCTTCAGTTTGATTTAAAGAAGCTGTATCCGGACGTGGAATTTCGTACCGTGGTTTGTTCCGTTACAGAAGCCGGAATGATCAGGGAAGTATTTCAGAAGAACAAGCCCCATATTATAATTCACGCGGCGGGACATAAAAATGTTCAGCTTATGGAGGACAATCCTAAAGAGGCAGTAAAAAACAATATTTTCGGTACGGTGAATCTTGTAAACGCCTGCGAGGAATTTGCGGCAGAGAAATTTGTTCTGATTTCATCAGACAAGGCTGTTCGTCCGGGCGGAGTGGCAGGGGCTGTCGCAAGAGCTTCGGAGATGATAATTCAGCTGAAATCAGCAGTTTCAAAAACTCAGTACATGGCAGTCAGACTGGGAAATATAATGGGAAGCGACGGCAGCGTGGTGCCTCTGTTTAAAAAACAGGTTGAACAGGGAGGCCCTGTTACGGTGACCCATCCGGACGCAGTACGGCATTTTATGCCTCTCAAACAGTCGGTGCAGCTTGTGCTGCAGGCGGCGGCACTTTCACAGGGGGGAGAGATTTTTGCCGTTAGTCTGGGAAAGGCAGTGAAAATTATGGATCTTGCGGAGAATATAATAAAGCTGTTCGGATTCAAACCCTATGACGAAATAGGAATAAGTGTTGTAGGGCTTAGACCGGGCGAGAAGCTCTATGAGGAACTCATACCGGACAAGGAACTTGTAAATCCCACATCACACAGCAGAATTTTTACAATAACCTGTGAGGAGCTTAACGAATTCGAGGTTGACAGGAGACTTGCGATACTCTGGGAAAGCGTAAAGCACAATGACGATGCGCAGATTAAACGGGATCTGGAGGGCCTGATTCCGGGATACAGAGCAAGAATATAAAGCCGGAGCAATGGGGAGGATGATAAATTTTACGCATCCGTCACATAATATTTCGGAAATAAGTCACTATATATTCGGAAAAAATGGTATACTTCATTAAAAGGAACTGTGCGCTGAGAACCGTATGCGGGGATAACACGTTTTACGGTTCCGCGTTGAAAAATATAAAGCATTTATGAAGGAGGCGCTAAATGAGTAATTTTGAAACTTTATTATTCAGAAGAGAAGGTGCTGTGGCGTATATTACCGTAAACAGACCAAAGGCGATGAATGCCCTTAACACTCAGGTTATTGAGGAACTGGGAAAAGCCGTGGATTTGGTTGAAGCTGATAAGAGCATAAGAGTCGTAATCTTTACAGGCGAAGGCCGAGCATTTGTTGCAGGTGCCGATATAGCACAGATGAGAGATTTTAATCTGGGTCAGGGCAGAGAACTGGCGATAAAGGGTTCCGAGGTTATGAGAAGGATTGAATTCCTTGAAGCTGTTACCATTGCTGCCGTAAACGGATTTGCACTGGGCGGAGGCTGCGAGCTGGCACTCAGCTGCGACCTTAGAATAGCTGCGGAAACCGCAAAATTCGGTCAGCCTGAAGTCGGAATAGGAATCACACCGGGATTTTCAGGAACACAGAGACTTCCGAGAGTGATAGGCCAGGCAAAAGCTAAGGAACTGATTCTCACAGGAGATGCAATTTCCGCACAGGAGGCAGAAAGAATAGGTCTTGTAAATAAGGTTGTTCCTTTGGAAAATCTTATGGAGGAAGCGGAGAAAATGGCGGCAAGAATCCTCAAGAACGCGCCTATAGCGGTAAGGTATGCAAACGCTGCTATCCAGAGAGGCTGCGAAAAGGATATTGAAACAGGTATTACTATCGAAAGCAGTTTCTTCGATATGTGCTTCGGAACAGAAGATCAGAAGGAAGGCATGACAGCATTCCTTGAAAAGAGAAAAGCTGAATTTAAAGACAAATAAAACTAAACAATATACAAGTACAGGAGGTAACAGTATGAAAAAAATAGGTGTTCTCGGAACAGGTACAATGGGCGCAGGAATAATTCAGGTGCTGGCACAGAACGGTTATGAAGTGGTTCTCAGAGCAAGAAGAGAAACTTCTGTTGAAAAGGGAATAGCTACTGTCAACAAGAATCTTGACAAGATGGTGGCAAAGGAAAAAATCAGTGCTGCCGAAAAAGAAGAAATCATGGGCAGAATTCACGGATCAACAGATATTTCCATCGTTAAAGACGCTGATCTTATCATTGAAGCGGCAACAGAAGATATGGAATCAAAGAAGGCTCTGTTTGCGGAGCTGGATGCTCTTTGCAAGCCGGGAACAATAATCGCTACAAACACATCATCTCTTTCAATTACAGAAATAGCATCTGCTACAGGAAGACCTGACAAAATTATCGGAATGCATTTCTTTAACCCGGTTCCTGCAATGAAGCTGGTTGAAATCATCAAAGGTCTGACAACTTCCGATGAAACAAGAGACGTTATTCTCGATTTAACAAAGAAAATAGGAAAGACTCCTGTTGAAGTTCAGGAAGCTCCGGGATTTGTTGTAAACAGAATTCTCGTTCCTATGGTAAATGAAGGTATCGGAATATTAGCTGACGGAGTTGCAAAGGCAGAGGATATAGATGCAGCTATGAAACTGGGCGCAAATCATCCGATGGGACCTCTCGAACTGGGCGACCTGATTGGCTTGGACGTATGCCTTGCTATCATGAACACACTCTACACAGAATTCGGAGATCCTAAATACAGACCTCATCCGCTGCTCAAGAAGATGGTAAGAGCCGGCAAACTGGGAAGAAAGACAGGAGAAGGTTTCTACAATTATAATAAATAAAGAATCGGTATAAAAATTCGGGGCGGTCATCTGACCGCCCTTTTACGTTGGTAAAATATTATTATCTTAGTGGGGTTTTAGTGCCCAGATGGCTTTTTTTGATAAGCTTGACAAAATCCGCATTTGTTTTTGTGCTCATAAGGTAGTTAATAATTGATTCTGCGGCATCCTGGTTTGCTCCGCTGCCCAAAGCTCTTCTCATTGACCAGATTGCTTCCATTTCTTCCGATGAAAGAAGGAGGTCTTCTCTTCTGGTGCCGGATTTGTTCAAATCAATAGCCGGGAAAATTCTCTTTTCAGAGAGCTTTCTGTCAAGATGCAGTTCCATGTTTCCTGTGCCTTTGAATTCTTCGAAAATAACATCGTCCATACGGCTGCCTGTCTCTATAAGCGCTGTGGCCAGAATAGTTATGCTCCCGCCTTCCTCAAGGTTTCTTGCGGCGCCGAAGAATTTCTTTGGCTTGTGAAGGGCTCCAGGATCAAGACCGCCGGAGAGAGTTCTTCCTGTAGGCGGGATTGTCAGATTGTAGGCTCTGGCCAGTCTGGTTATGCTGTCCAGAAGTATTACCACGTCCTTGCCGTGCTCCGCCAGTCTTTGAGCTCTGGCGAGAACCATTTCCGCAACCTTGATATGGTGCTGGGGAAGTTCGTCGAAGGTAGAATATATTACTTCACCGTCTATTGAGCGCTGCATGTCCGTAACCTCCTCGGGACGCTCGTCAATAAGAAGAACAATAAGCTCTATGTCTTTGTGAAGTTTTGTTATGCTGTTGGCGACCTTCTTCAAAAGCACAGTCTTGCCTGCTTTAGGCGGAGCTACTATCAGTCCTCTCTGCCCCTTGCCTATAGGCGCAATCAGGTCGATAAGTCTTGTGGAAAGGTCGGCAGGATTTATCTCGAGATTGAGTCTTTCGTCAGGGAAAATCGGCGTAAGGGAATCAAAGTCCCTGCGGTTTATAGCAACGCTCAAAGGATCGTCGTTTACTGTATTTACATATAATAATGCACGGAACTTCTCGCCTTCGTTTGGCGGGCGGGTTATTCCGCATACCTTGTCGCCTGTTTTGAGTCGGAATCTTCTGATCTGTGCCGGCGAAACATAAACATCGCTGTCGCTGGTCAGAAAATTATGGAATCTGAGAAAACCGAAGTTATTTCCTTCGGACATTTCTAAAATTCCTTCTACAGTTTCTTTTACTTCGTCGGGCACTTTGCGTTTAACCGGTTCCTCGGAAGAAGGGGCAGAAGTCTGACCAGAAGGAACAGAAGCCTGGCTTGAGGGAACAGATGCAGAACCCGAAGGAGCAGCGGTCTGATCGATATGAACATCGGCCTGAGCGGTGCGGGTTTCCGGATGATGCTCTGCAGCCGGAGTGTCCGTTTTTAAATTGGTTTCTATGTTTTTGGGTTTTTCTTCAGACTCAGAAAGGTCTGATTGAATCTGTGTGCCTGATTCGTTCTGATTTAAATTCAATAAGGCTTCAAGGATTTCCGCTTTTTTCATCTTGCCGGTGTCACTAATGCCGAAAGCAGCAGCAATTTCTCTGAGTTCACCGACTTTTTTCTGTTTAAGTTGTTTTTCGTCCACGGTATCCTCCGAATATTTAGTTTGTAATTAAATTATGTGTTTTTTTTCGGCATATGTCAAGGGGAAGAGTAAAAATAAGAGGCGAATTCCTTCGCCTCTGAATGTCAAAATTCTTATAAATCAGCCTTCTATCTGAGAAACTCTTCTTTCGTGCCGTCCGCCTTCGAATTCGGTGGAAAGCCAGGTGTCGACTATTTCAAGGGCAAGGCCTGCGCCTACGACTCTTCCGCCTAAAGAAAGCATGTTTGCATCGTTGTGGGCTCTGCTCATTTTAGCAGAGAAGGTATCTGAAACTACCGCGCAGCGTATACCTTTAACTTTGTTGGCAGCAAGAGATATGCCTATGCCTGTGCCGCAGCAGATAATTCCTTTGTCGGCCTTTTTTGCGGCAACGATTTCGGCAGCTTCTCTGCCGTATTTCGGATAATCTACGGATTCTTTTGAGTGGGTTCCGATATCCTCAATTTCATAGCCGTTCTCAATCAGGTGTTTTTTGATTTCTTCTTTGAGCTCATATCCGCCGTGGTCTGATGCCATTACTATTTTCATATTATTTTCCTCCTATTTTTTTTCTCCTGCCGCTTTGTCCATTCTGTTCATTACGGAAAAGCCTATTCCTTCTGCTTCGAAGGCTTCGGAGAGGATGATGTCCACATTCTCTTCGTCAAAACGGCGGAGAATATGGAAAATATTATGGGCAACGGTCTTCAGGTCTTTTCTGGAGCCGGTGCTTAAGATGCAGATGCTGCCGGCGCCTGAAAGCACCGGACTTTTTTCGTATAGGTCTAAGGTTTCATCGGTAGCTATTATGCCTACTTTTTTTCCGGAAGCCAGCTCTTCCGATGCTCTGCCCAGAATTTTTGAAAGCATTTCGGAAGGGCTGCCTTCAAAGAGAATCATGGGCGCGTCGGGGGCATAATGTGTGTATTTCATTCCCGGGGCTTTCGGAACTGACTCGGAACTGTTTTTTCGGGATGCCAGTCTGACGGGCCCTATTACGGCTTCTATATCTTCTTTTATTATTATGCCGGGACGCAGAATGACGGGGGAATCGGTGCTCATGTCTATGACGGTGGATTCTATTCCTACGTCGCAGGTTCGGCCCAATACTATTCCCGACACTCGTCCGTCAAGATCGTGGAGCACGTGTTCGGGTTTGGTGGGGCTTGGTTTGCCCGAAAGGTTGGCGCTGGGAGCGGCAACCGGGCAGCCGGCCAGTTTGAGCAGGACATAGGCTTCGGGGTTTTCCGGCATACGGACGGCGGCTGTCCCGAGCCCTGCGGTTACACAGTCGGGAATCCGGTCCTCTTTCTCCATAATTATGCTGAGAGGACCGGGCCAGAAGCTTTCCATAAGCCGCAGTGCTCTTTCGGGCACGCTTTTTACGAGCCCCTTCAGCTGAGACATATCCGCTATATGGATTATGAGCGGATTGTCCGACGGTCTGCCCTTGGCTTCGAAAACTTTTTTAACCGCTGCTTCGTCAAAAGCATTGGCTCCCAGACCGTACACGGTTTCTGTGGGAAATGCCACGGTTCCTCCGTATGCCAGCATATCTGCGGCATTCCTCAGTGCGGTTTCCAAAGCCTGTTTATCGTTTATTATTTCTCTGACGTCAAATACTTTTGTATCCATAAAATCTGTTTAATGATTCCTTTTGCTTGTTGGTATACTAATCATTGTAGCATTTTTGAACATTGCAAACAACCGTTATATATGATAAACTACTATGATGTAAGAAACCAAAGATTGGAGAACAGAATATGTACGATAAGCTTAATTTTATTCAAGAGAAATACGAAGATCTTAGCCTTAGGGTATCCGACCCGGAGCTTATTAACAATCAGCCGGAGTGGAGAAAGACAGTGAAAGAAATGTCCGAGATGGAGCCTATCGTCAATAAGTATAAAGAATATAAAAAGACGAAGGATGAACTTGAAGGGGCTAAGGAGCTGCTTGAAGAGGCCGGTTCCGATGAAGATATGAAGGAAATGGCAAAGATGGAAATTTCCGAGCTGGAAGATTCCATTAAAACATTTGAGGAGGAACTGAGAGTACTGCTTCTTCCTAAAGACCCTAACGACGACAAAAACGTACTTCTGGAAATAAGAGCAGGCACCGGCGGTGAAGAGGCTGCTCTCTTCGGCGGGGATCTTCTCAGAATGTATATGAGATATGCCGAAAGAAGAGGCTGGAAGACAGAAATAATGGAATACAATGACACCGGCATCGGCGGCATCAAAGAAGCGGTTATAATGATTAAAGGTAAAGGCGCTTATTCAAGATTAAAGTACGAAAGCGGTGTTCACAGAGTTCAGAGGGTTCCGGAAACTGAATCCAGCGGCAGAATTCATACCTCTGCAGCAACTGTAGCCGTGCTTCCGGAGGTTGATGATGTTGAGATTGAAGTTAAGCCTGAAGATGTAAGGGTTGACGTTTACAGAGCATCCGGAAACGGCGGTCAGTGTGTAAACACAACCGATTCGGCAGTAAGACTGACACATATTCCTACGGGTCTTGTTGTTACATGTCAGGATGAAAAATCTCAGCTGAGAAACAAGGAAAAGGCTTTCAAGGTTCTCAGGGCAAGACTTTATGACCTTGAACAGCAGAAGAAAAACGATGAGCTTGCTGCGGAAAGAAAGAACCAGGTTGGAAGCGGCGACAGAAGCGAAAGAATAAGAACCTACAATTTCCCTCAGGGAAGAATTTCCGACCACAGAATCGGTCTTACAATTTACAAGCTTGACTACTTCCTTGACGGAGATATTGATGAGGTTGTGGATGCTCTCATCACATATTATCAGGCTGAAAAAATGAAACAGTTCTAAACTGCTGAGCGAGGGATTATGGATTTAAACAAAATTTTTATTAAAAATGCCTGCCCTACAAAGATAGGGGGACAGGCGGTTCTCGAGGGAGTAATGATGAGAAATCAGCGTCAGATAGCGGTTTCTGTCAGAAAGGCCTCTGGGGATATTCATGTTAAAAAATATGTTACAAAAGCCAAGGGGAAATGGGCTAAGATTCCTTTCCTTAGAGGTGTGTTTGCCTTTGTGGATTCTCTGATTATGGGAACGGGCACTCTGATGTATTCGGCGGAGGTTCTCGAGGAGGATGAGGGCATCGAGGAGGAAAAAGGAAGATTTGAAAAGTGGGTGGATGCAAAGTTCGGAAGCAAGGCTGCCTACAATTTCATGATTTACTCTTCGGTGGCAATTTCTTTACTGTTTACGATAGGTGTTTTCATTATTCTGCCTACTGTAGCGGTGAACTGGGCTAAGCATATTACGGAAAATGCTGTTGTGCTGAACCTGATTGAAGGAATTCTCAGAATTGCGATATTCATTTTATATGTGGCATTGATTTCCAGAATGGAGGATATAAAACGGGTTTTCCAGTACCATGGAGCGGAGCACAAGACGATTCACTGCTATGAAAACGGTCTGGAGCTCACTGTGGAAAACTGCAGAAGTTTTCCGACTCTTCATCCGAGATGCGGAACCAGTTTTCTGGTGTTTGTTATGATAATCGCGTTGCTTATATTTTCGTTTCTGGGCTGGCCGAATCTTTTCTGGAGAATTGTTTCGAGGGTGCTGCTGCTGCCTGTAATTGCGGGGATTTCTTACGAGGTTCTTCAGCTTGCGGGCAGAAGTGATTCGGCTCTGGTTAAAATTCTCAGTTATCCGGGAATTCTTCTTCAGAAGATTACTACGAATGAGCCGGATGACGATCAGCTGGAAATCGCGATTTGTTCCATGAAGGTTTCTCTGGAATACAGTCCGGACAAATCCGATGAGGAAAATACGGAGATTCGCGTAGAAAAGGGTTACTTTAAACCTAAAAAGCATTTTAATATAAGCTCTGAAAAGGAGAAGAAAAATAATGACGATAAGAGAAGCTGTTAATACGGCTGCCGGCATTCTCGATGGTGCGGGAAGGGACGGCTGCCGGCTGGATGCGGAGGTTCTGCTTCTGCATATTCTGAAAAAGGACAGATCTTTCCTGATAATGTGGCCCTCTTATCAGCTTTCCCGAATTGAGGAAAGTGAATATTTCAAGATGATAGATGAACGGGCTTCGGGAAAGCCCGTTTCTTATATTACCGGGGAAAAGGAATTTATGGGTATTCCTTTCAGGGTATGCCCGGAGGTCCTGATTCCTAGACCGGATACGGAGATTCTGGCAGAGGAGGGCATACGTGTTTTAAAGGAAAAAGGCGGCGGCTGTTTTCTGGATATGTGTACGGGGAGCGGCGCCATCGGTGTGAGTCTCGCTTATTATGTTCCGGAGGCTGCAGGCGCTGCGGCGGACATAAGTGCCGGCGCTCTCAAAATCGCCGCTGAAAATGCGGAAAGGAACGGTGTCGGGGCCCGGGTTGTTTTTTTTAAGGGCGATTTGTTTGAAGCTGTTCCGGAGGATTGGGCTTTTGATTTAATTGTCTCCAATCCTCCGTACATTAGGGAGGAGGTCATCAGCTCGCTGATGACTGACGTCCGGGATTTTGAGCCGGTCATGGCCCTCGACGGAGGGCCCGACGGGCTGCTTTTCTACCGCCGGATCGTACCGGAAGCAGCCCGCCGGCTGAAGCCGGGCGGAGCTCTGCTTCTTGAAATCGGTCACGACCAGGGAGAGGAGGTCTCCGCCCTGCTTCACATGACCGGCGTATTCAGCAAAGTCCGGATTCTTAAGGACCTGGCCGGACTGGACCGGGTTGTGTGCGGATACATGAAATAATTTTAAATGCTGATTTTTTTCAGGGGAAAGAAATAGAAACCATGGACAGAAAAATTAAAATAACCTCCCTTGCCCTCATTTTTATTACCTTTATAACAGCGGCGGTACACATTAAAACAGACTCAGATATATTTTTTTCTGCGGCGGTAACTTTCGGAACCATATCATATCATTTTATCATGAGACTGGCCGTCGGTGCCGCTGTAAACTGCATCATGCACAACCGGGCAGATTATAAAAAAGGATGGTTCCGTACATATCCTTTTGAGAAAAAAGTATATGCAAAGCTGAGAGTTAAAGCCTGGAAAAATAAACTGCCGTCATATGACCGGGATATTTTTTCATTGAAAAAGCACAGCTTTGATGAAATTGCCCAGGCCTCATGTCAGGCAGAGATGGTACACGAGATTATTGCTGTGCTCAGTTTTCTGCCTTTATCTGCAGTGCCGAAGTTCGGAGCCTTTCCTGTCTTTTTTATAACCTCGCTTCTGGCAGCCTGCTTCGACATGCTGTTTGTTATTATTCAGAGATACAACAGGCCCCGTTTTGCAAAACTCGCAGAAGGGGAGTCGAAGACTGCTCATTAATTTCCACTTCCGGAGAACCGGATTCAAAACCCTGAGCATAATGCCGGGGTTTTCATGTATTCTAAAAAATATTGACGAGCCCCGGGCTTATAATATATTGTCTTTTTATAAAGGGAGATTGTGATTTTCATTTCTGATTTGTTATCATCGTTTGATTATTTGCAACGACAGATGCAGTCATATTCTTCTTATCCCGCAGTGGCAAAAAAGCCTGAATGGGATAAGCCACCTTATCCCATCAGAGTAAAAAAACGTGAATAGGATAAGCTCCTTATCCCGCGGTAGCAAA
>JAUNCY010000006.1 GCA_030526325.1 Bacillota bacterium | reverse complement strand
AGTCGGAAACGCAAAATGCGGAGACATAAAGAAAATGTATATCAAGGATAATGACGGTATAATCACCGATGTAAAATTCAACACTTTCGGATGCGGCTCAGCAATTGCAACAAGCTCTATGGCTACAGAGCTCATTAAAGGAAAAAGCATAGAAGAAGCTCTTGAACTTTCAAACAAGGCCGTTGTTGAGGCTCTCGAAGGACTTCCGCCCCAGAAAATTCACTGTTCAGTGCTGGCAGAGGAGGCTGTCAAAGCGGCGGTAAAAGATTATTATGACAGAAACAATATTCCGTACAACAAAGAAGAATTCTGCATGGGCGACTGTGAAAGCTGCGGAGGACACTGATGAATATGTAAAAACTGATGCAGGCAATAAAACAGAGGCCGGATAATTTCCGTGCCTCTTATTTTTTTATTATTCAGAGATAAGATCGAGTCCTCTTTTAAGTTTGCTTACATTGAGAGGTGTCAGGGAAAATTTTTCGGATACAATACGGCCGAACTCCTGAAGTTCCTCCTCCGAGCCTGATTTGAGCTCAAACTCCAGCTCGCATATGGGAAGCGATGCTCCGCTTTCGGAAATAATGTTTCCGCAGTCAAAAGCTGCCTCGATAATCGAGTTTCGGTAATTAACCAGAACCAGTTCTCTTCTGAATTCGGTAACAAACAAAGCCTCGGGCCTGATTTGCGTTATCAGATCCGCGAATTCTTTTTCCTGGATGATTTCTTTGAAAACAGAAAAATCGGGATACTCGCTTTTTACCTCCGCATTGTATTCACAGCGCTTTGAAAATCCGCTGCTGTCCTTTGCGGAATTCCATTTTACGGTGGCGATGAAGCGGCCGTTTTCATTTCTGATTCGGCAGCCGATACCTCCCGAAGTTAGAGTGCGGTTCCTGTCATCATAGTATACAGCTCTCATGTCCAGAAAGTCTCTACTGTCGGAAATACTGATTTCATTAATAAAGGAACTGTTCAAAAGAGATTTTCCGGCAGCCGGAGACTCTGCTTTGTATTTCAACTCAATTTCTGTTGACATGGGCGTTTCCTCCCGGATTTATTCATCGAGCAGAACGTCTGAGCCTAAGTTTACGATGCCCTTCTGGAGATTCAGAAGAATATTGTTGATCTCCTCTGCTTTATCGAAACTCATTCTTTCACCGTCAACAGCAAGACTTGCGTTGTAGAGAAGATGCTCGAAATCCTCGTGCAGCTTATACATTTTCTCTCTCATCTCGATGACTTCTTCTCTTGTGGCCATTGTTTTAGCTGCAGGCTCTTTGTTAATCGGTTCTGCGGATGCAGCCGGGTCTGCAGTCTGAGGCGCATCATGTACGGACGGTGCAGGTGCATCCTGAACGGAAGGAGATACTGTTATATCGTATTCGCCCACTTCGTTTACAGGTATGGTGTCATAGCCCAGCTTTTCCTTTACTAAAGCAGCGAAATCGTTCTTTGAATCCGCTTCGCCGTGAACCAGGAATATCTGAGAAGGCTGTTTTTCGAAGCCGTTGAGCCAATCGAGAAGGGAATCTCTGTCGGCGTGTCCCGACATTCCTTCGAGATTGCGTATTTCCGCATTAACATATATCTGTTCGCCGAAGAGGGTGATATATTTTTCTCCGTCGACGATTCTTTTGCCAAGAGTTCCTTCAGCCTGATATCCTACGAAAACGACAGTGTTCTTTTCGCTCCAGATGTTATGTTTGAGGTGATGCTTGATTCTTCCCGCTTCGCACATACCGCTGGCTGAAATGATCACTTTAGGCTCGTGGTTGAAGTTAAGAGCCTGGGATTCATCTGAGGTTTTTGTAAATACGAGGTTTGGGAAATCAAGAGGGTGGTCTCCCTTTAAAATATATTCTTTTGTTTCGTCGTCGAAAACCTGAGCATTTTTTCTGAATACCGCTGTGGCATTTGTAGCCATCGGGCTGTCCACATATACTTTAATATTGCTCAACGCGGATTTGTAATCAGGCGAAGAGGTTTCGTAGAAACGGTTGAGGTCGTACAGAAGCTCCTGGGTTCTGCCTACGGCAAAAGCAGGGATAACAACATTTCCGCCTCTTGCGGTGGTTGTCAGGATAATATCGACGAGAGCCTCTATGCTGCGGACGTTCTCAGGATGCACTCTGTTTCCGTAGGTTGTTTCCATGATAACGACATCAGCTGTTTCAATTGTTTCCGGATCTCTGAGAATCGGACGGTTTTTCATGCCCAGGTCTCCTGAGAATACTATTTTTGTGGTTTTTCCGTTTTCAACAGCCCATATTTCCGTGATAGCCGAGCCGAGAATATGACCTGCATCGCTGAATTTTATTTTGATTTCATCGCAAAGCTGCCTTGTCTCCCCGTAAACCAGAGGTTCGAAATACTGCAGGGATTCTTCGGCGTCTTTAACCGTATAGAGCGGTTCAACCGGAGGCTTTCCGGCTCTTTCATTTTTTCTGTTCTGCCATTCGGCTTCTTTTTCGTGTATGTAGGCTCCGTCGCGAAGCATGATTTCCACAAGATCGTAGGTGGCATCTGTGCAGAATATTTTACCCTTGAAGCCTTTTTTTACAAGAAGCGGAACTCTTCCGCAGTGATCAATGTGAGCATGGCTCAATATCATAAAATCGACTTCAGACGGAGAAAAGCCGAAGTCCTCGTAATTCAGTTTTTCCATGGTTTTGTTTCCCTGGAACTGACCACAGTCCAGCAGCAGCCTTTTGCTGCCTATACTCAAAAGATGGCAGGAGCCTGTTACCGACTGTACTCCGCCGCAGAATTTAATTTTCATATGTATCTCTCCTTTTGCAACTTGTCTGAATTCAATGCCTGAAACCATGAAGTAATTAATATATATTATAACCCCGCCGGGTATAAAATGAAAGAGAAAAAGCAGAGGCAGATACATGACCTCTGCTAATGAATAAACCGTAGGGGTACGTGATTACACAGAACCGGAATCTTCTTTGAAATAGGCTTTCGGATGGGAGCATAAAGGGCAGAACTCCGGAGGCTCCTCTCCATTAATTTCAAAACCGCAGTTGAGGCATTTCCATCTGACCGGTTCCGGACTGCGAAAAACGGAATTTTCACGGATTTTACGCAGGCACTCGTTGAATCTGTTCTCATGCAGCTTTTCCACTTCGGCGGTTTTCTCGAAAAGGGCGGCAACGTCATGATGATTTTCTTCCCGGGCATCATCGGCAAATGCCAGGTACATGTCTGACCATTCATAATGTTCGCCTTCCGAAGCTGATTTCAGATTGAATTCCGTTGAACCCAGCTGTTCCATAAGCTTAAACCAGATTTTGGCGTGGGCTCTTTCGTTGGCTGCGGTTTCTTCAAAAATTTGCGCAATTTCCTCATAGCCCTCTTTGCGGGCGGCGGCAGCAAAAAACATATATTTGTTTCCTGCCATTGATTCCCCGGCAAAGGCTGTGACCAGATTTGCTGAGGTTTTACTGTTTTCAAACCTGTTTCCCATAAATTACCTCCTCATGTTTTCAAGATATAATATGTACAGAAAAAAAGTAATTATACGATTTTATTAAAAAATGTACAAATTCGCCTCCGATTCTGATATAATAAATCATATCGATAAGATAGGAATTAAAAAGACCGGCAGCCGAAAGGAAATATACTATGATGATATCGACAAGGGGCAGATATGCTCTTAAAATAATGCTGGATCTGGCTAAACAGGCAGAAGAAGAGTTTGTTTCACTTAAGGAAATATGCGAGAGACAGGGAATCTCTGTAAAATATCTGGAAAGCATAATGCCTGCTCTCTACAAATCCGGCCTGATTGAGAGCCGAAGGGGAAAAACCGGAGGCTATCGTCTGGCAAAAAAGCCGGAAGACTGCAGCGCTTTTGAAATTATAAGGAATGTGGAAATAGATTTTTATCCAGTATCCTGTCTGTCTGAGGGGGCGAGCGGATGCGAGAAGGCATCGGAATGTCTGACTCTCCCCATGTGGGTGAAGCTTGATGAAATAGTGGAAGGATACCTTAAAGGGATAACTTTAAAGGACCTTTTAGAGGGAAATGTGTAGAGATTTCCATAAAAAACCCGAAAAAACCGGCGGGTTTACAAAAAATATATTGACTTGAGCAGTCTGATGGTGTAAAATTTTTCACGCAGATAGTAAAGAAGAAGTAATCCGCTTCTCACCTTACGGCAGGGGCTGTTAAGGTTAATATTTAGAATGACAACGTTCATTTTGTGGAGGCGGATATTTTTATCCGTTTTTTCTTTTATTTGCCCAATTATCGTAGGAGGTGCAAAACCATTAGTAAGGAAATTCAGATTAACGAAGAAATTCGTGACAAGGAAGTCAGACTCATTGACGCAGACGGAACCATGCTGGGAATAGTTAGCGGTAAAGAAGCTCAGCGAATAGCAGAGGAGAGAAAGCTGGACGTGGTAAAGATTTCACCGAACGCGAACCCTCCCGTATGCAAAATTCTCGATTACGGGAAATACAAATACGAACTTCAGAAAAGAGAAAAAGAAGCTAAAAAGAAACAGAAGACCATGGAAGTTAAGGAAGTGCGTCTGAGTCCTTATATTGAAAGTCATGATTTAGGCGTTAAAGCGAACAATGCTGCAAAATTCCTTAAGGCCGGAGACAAGGTTAAGGTAAGTCTCAGGTTTAAGGGAAGAGAAAAGGATTACACTCAGATGGGCGTAAATGTTATGAACAAAATGCTCGAAATTCTGGGAGATACCTGCAGTGTTGAAAAGAAGCCGGAGCTTGAGGGCAGAAACATGGTAATGATTTTAGCACCCAAAAACTAACAATGAGAGGAGGGCATGATAATGCCAAAAATGAAGTCACATAGAGGAGCTTGTAAAAGATTCAGAGTTACCAAAAGTGGAAAAGTAAAGAGAAATAAGCCATACAAGAGCCACATCTTAACAAAGAAAGATGCTAAGAGAAAAAGAGGTTTAAGACAGGCAACTTTAGTTGCTCCGACAGTTGAAAAGACAATCAAGAACATGATTTTAGGTTAATATCCGTAGGAGGTGTAAAATATGGCAAGAGTAAAAAAGGCGGTAAACGCAAAGAAAAAGCATAAGAAAATATTAAAACTGGCTAAGGGCTTCTACGGACAGAAGAGCAGAGCATTCAGAGCAGCTAACCCTGCAGTTATGAGATCTCTCAGAAGCGCATTCGTAGGAAGAAAATTAAAGAAGAGACAGTACAGACAGCTCTGGATTGCAAGAATCAACGCTGCTGCAAGAATGAACGGAATCTCTTACAGCAGAATGATGGACGGCCTCAAAAAAGGCGGCGTTGAAATCAACAGAAAAATGCTCGCTGATATGGCTGTAAACGATGTAGCAGGTTTTGCAGCTCTCGCAGAACTGGCAAAAGCTAACTGCTAGTACAGATTAATATACGAATCTGATAATTTAAACCCGGTTTTACCGCAAGGCAGAATCGGGTTTTTATTTTTTTCTCCCTCATATATGACAAAATCAGCGCAGCTCCCGGGATATTATTTAAAAAAGGGGGCTGACAGTGTGGAAATATATGCCGAATACTTTTTTGTTGAAAATTTTATTGCCGACGGGGCAATTGCGGCGCTTACTCTGAGCCTGTGGAGGAAAAGGATACCCGCTCCGAGGTTTCTGTGTGCGGTGCTGCTGATGACCTTGTACTCTTTTTCTGTTTTTATTCCGGGGAACACACTGATAACCTGTTTTCCCGTAAAAATTCTTTTCTCTGCTGTGGTTGTAAAAATACTCTTTCCGGAAGAGGAAATCAAAGTCTTTCTGCAAGCGTCGGTTACTTTTTTCGGAGCGGGGCTGCTGATGGGAGGCGCCGTCAGCTTTGCTGTATTTATGCTGAAGAGCAGGGGATTTTCGGGTTACGGAGCCATGTATGTTTATCCCGGTTCATATCCTCTGGTTCTTGTATGTATAGGAGGTGCATTCTTCTTTGTCAGACTGTTTTTCGGGCTGCTGTCTGAGAAAAGAAAAGGAGAGGCCCCTGTTGTGGAGGTGTGCCTGAGTGTGGGCGAAAAAACCTGCTGGCTGAAGGGTTTTGTTGACACAGGAAACTGTCTGAGAGATCCCGGAGGAGGCAGACCTGTGATGATAGGAGAAGCAGAATCTGTCAGACCTCTGATAGCAGGAAACTATGAAGAATCCAGGGTACGTATTATCCCATATTCTGCGGTGGGCCTGGAATCCGGAACCCTTATAGGAATCGATGTAGACAGGGTGATTATTCGTGAAAAAGGCAGCGAATACACGGGAAGGCCGGCGGTGCTGGCAGTTTACAACGGAAGCTTCGGACTGGAAAACGGATGCAGTGTGATAATTCATCCGGACATACTTAAAAAGGAGGCGGCGGATTTATGCTGTTAACAAAAATAACGGAGATTGCATACAGGATAAAAGCGAGGATTATCGGAGAAAGGATAAACCGGCTTTTTTATATCGGCGGATCGGACGTCCTCCCTCCGCCTTTGACTGCGGAGGAAGAGAAGAAATACGTATTCATGCTGGGACAGGGAGACGAAAGCGCCAGAGGAATTCTGATAGAAAGGAACCTGAGGCTTGTAGTGTATATAGCAAAGAAGTTTGAAAATGCGGGAATAAACGTAGAGGATCTGATTTCCATCGGGAGCATAGGTCTGATAAAGGCTGTTAACACTTTCAATGCGGATAAAAACATAAAGCTGGCCACGTATGCGTCCAGATGCATAGAAAACGAAATTCTTATGTTTCTGAGGCGAAGCAGCAGGAGCAAATCGGAGGTTTCTCTGGATGAACCTTTAAATGTGGATATGGACGGAAACGAGCTGCTCCTTTCCGATATTCTGGGAACAGATAATGATGTGGTATATGTGGATCTGGAGGAGGAGGTTAACAGAAAGCTTCTGGTGCAGGCAATGAGCCGGCTTTCCGACAGGGAAAATCAGATAATAGAAATGAGATTCGGGCTTTCTTCCGGCGTAGAGATGACCCAGAAAGAGGTGGCGGACAGCATGGGAATTTCTCAGTCCTACATATCCCGGCTGGAGAAGAAAATAATAAATAAACTGAGAAAAGAAATAAATAAACTAATATAAAATTATATGGTATAATGTCCGCAAACAGCAAGAACGGAGAAAATAATATGTACGGTTATGACTTTGAACTGGGGCCTATAAGACCTCCCAGCGAAGCGGACAGCATTCTTCTGAGAGTAACAAGAAACTGCCCGTGGAACAAATGTGATTTCTGCGGCGTATACAAAGGAGAAAAATTCAGCCTGAGAGAGGTTGATGAAATAAAAAGAGATATTGATGCAATGAAAAGAGCAGGAATAACCGGCAGCAGTGCATTTCTGCAGGATGCGAATTCTATAATTTTGAAGCCCGATAAGCTGGCAGAGGTGCTGGTATATTTCAGGCAGCAGTTCCCTACGGTTAAAAGAGTGACCTCCTATGGGAGAGCTGACACTTTGTCTAGAATTTCACCGGAAAATCTTAAAATGCTTAAAGAGGCGGGACTTGACCGGATTCATTCCGGCTACGAAACCGGTTCAGACAGGATACTGAAAAGTATAAACAAGGGATGTACTAAACAGCAGGAGATAGAAGGAGGGCTGAAGGTCAGGGAGGCAGGACTGGAGCTGTCCATGTATTTTATGCCCGGTGTGGGCGGAAAGGAATACTCCGAAGAAAACAGCGAGGAAACCGCCGACGTAATTAACAGAGTAAATCCGGACTTCGTGAGACTCAGGACTTTTGTGGCAAAGCCGGGTACACCTATGGGAGACCGGGTAACTGACAACAGCTTTGTTCCCTGCACAGATGAAGAAAAGGTGTATGAAATCCGGGATATGATAAAAAAACTGGAAGGCTGCACCGGTACTCTGGTCAGCGACCACATAGTAAATCTTCTTGAGAGGGTAGAGGGTCACATGACTCTTGACCGGGACCGCATGCTGGGAGCTGTTTCCGAATTTGAAAGCCTGGAGCCGCTTAACAAAAGAAGGTTTCAGCTTGCCAGAAGAATGGGATTTGTGAGGAGTCCCCGGGACGTTTTCCGCCTTCCGGACAATGTACTGCTCCAGATAACCAAAATTGCCGGAAAAGAATATACCCCCGAAGAATGGGAGGAACTGATGAACTATTTCCTGGAGAAATATATATAGTAATGTAGGAGAAACTGTATGAGGGAATTGATAAAAAGCAGATATTTTAAATGGGGACTGACTTTATGTCTGTCTCTTGTGGGCGCAATAGTAATATTTTTGCTGCTGGACAAGTTTTCCACTGTTCACGGAGCTCTGGGGTCTCTCATGAATATTCTTGCTCCTTTCATATACGGAGCAGTGATGGCATATCTTTTGAGACCTGTATATAACGGATGCTATATGAGAACAGAGAAGCTGATGAAGCATATTAACGTTAAATCAGAAAGAGCTGTTGACATTATATCGAGAATAGTCAGTGTAGTGCTTTCTATGCTGCTGCTGTTTGTGGCGATTTTCGGATTGGTGATGTCTGTTATTCCTCAGTTTGTGTCAAGCTTGTATGATATTGTAGTGAGCATGCCGGGGACTGCCGTAAAAATTATGAACTGGGTTCAGGGCATAGACTTTGTCGACGAAAAAATCAAGAAGCTGATAATGGACAGCATGGACAATATGATAGGAAATGTAGATGACTGGATAAAATACACAGTTATCCCTTATCTCAAAGAAGTGGCCTTGAAGGTTTCTGCGGGAATCGTGGGAGCGGCATCCTTCGTATTTGACATTTTTGTGGGATTTGTGGTATGCATATATATTCTGCTAAGCAAATCCACATTTTCGGCTCAGGCAAAAAAGATTTCTTTTTCGATATTTGAAAAGGATACAGCAAACACTATAATCAACGGCGCAAGATACGTGGACAGAGTTTTCAACGGCTTCATATCCGGAAATATTATTGACGCGCTGATTATAGGAGCCATTACTTTCGTAGTGATGAGCCTGTTCAACTTCCCGTTTGAACTGCTGATAAGTGTGATTGTTACAGTGACCAATCTGATTCCGTTTTTCGGACCTTTTATCGGAGGAACTGTGGGAGCGGTGCTTCTCCTGACTGTGAATCCAATGGACGCACTGTACTTTGTAATCTTCGTGCTTATACTTCAGCAGCTGGACGGAAATTTAATCAAACCTAAAATTCTCAGCGATGCGGTTGACCTTTCAAGTTTCTGGATACTGTTCTCCATCGTAGTGGGAGGCGGACTGTTCGGATTTGTGGGTATGATTCTGGGAGTTCCTGTTTTTACTGTAATATATGCATTTATAAAATGGGCGATAGAAAGAAGACTTTCAAAGAAAAATCTTCCGGCTGTTACCGAAAATTATACGGATGTTGATTATTACGATTACGACAAGGGAGAATTTGTTTTCCTGCCGGAAAATCTGGTTGAAGAGAGAAAAGAGGAAAAAAGGAAAGCCCGCCAGAAGAGAAAAGAAGAACGAAAAAGAAGATGGAAAAGATAGTGGATTATCCGCCGCGGCAATGCTGCGGCGGAAGCTGTTTTTGCAGCATGCAGCAGATTTTAGAAGTAATATTCTAAGGAATGCGGCGGTTTGCGTACCCGGGACTATTAATGCAATCTCCTTCGGTTCCTCGGACTCCGGACAGGATTTTCTCAACACATTCCGAAGCCTCTCTGCTTAGAGTGTATTCTCCGTTTATTACTTTTTCTGTAATGTTTTCACCGCTTTTATTCACTATTGAGCCTAATTTCATCGAAGACACCTCCGTTCGCTTTCGGATGGAGTATTGACCGAACCTGTCTGTTTTATTACCGGCAAATTATTATTTCTACATAATATAATCATCGGCACCGCGTAAGTGCTGAATTTTACTCCATGGCTCATATCAAAATTATCCAGTGCTTTGATCAGACCTATGCAGCCAATCTGAAACAGATCGTCGGGATTCTCTCCCCTGTTGCTGAAACGCTGCACCACACTGAGCACCAGCCTCAGATTTCCGGTTATGAATTCAGCCCTGGCATCTTTGTTTCCGGATTTGATTTCAAGCATCAGACTTTTCATTTCTGCCTCCTTTAAAACTGGAAGCTTTGACGTATTTACACCGCATATCTCAACTTTGTTTATCATCATAAAAATACCCCCTCCGTACCGGATCCCGTGCGGAACGGGATCGGATATTTTTCATTTAACGCTATAATTAATATCTCCCCGGACTGCAGGTTTAATACCCTGCAAAAACATCCAAAAACGTAGAAGATATTTGGAATATCGTGACCGGGGCAGACATATTTTTTTACATGGAAAAACGAACAATAATAATAAACGGATATGTGTACCCCTTTGCAGACAGAGGGGTTTTTCAGGCATGGATGCCTGATCTTACTATGATTTCAACATTCAGCTACGGTCTTGACGCAGAGGGAAATCTTCTGCCTCTTGACGACAGGGAACTGACGTATATTGCCCGTTCCGAAGGAGTGGGATCTCTGATGGTGCTTACCGCATATACAGAGGAATCCGGCTTTGACAGCGAAAGAGCATCCCTTTTGTTCAATAATGCTGAAATTCAGGATAAATACATAGCTCAGATACTTGAAAATTTAAGAGAAAAAAAGATGAGAGGCGTAGACTTTGATTTTGAGTACGTTTTTGCAGAGGACAGAGAAAAATACGTAGAGCTTGTTTCCAGAACTGCGGAAATTTTAAACAGGGAGGGTTATATAGTAACCGCGGCACTGGCGCCCAAAACCTCAACCGATCAGCCTGGGGTTTTGTATCAGGGACATGATTATTACGGTATGGGGCAGGCTGCAAATCTGGTGCTGCTTATGACATATGAATGGGGGTATACCTACGGCCCGCCCATGGCAGTGGCTCCGATAAATCAGGTTCGCCGGGTTGTTGAGTACGGACTGACGCAAATTGAAGCTCGAAAAATTCTGCTGGGAGTTCCCAATTACGGATACGACTGGACCCTGCCTTTTGTCAGGGGTGTAACCCGTGCAAGAAAGCTGTCCCACAGAGAGGCCTATCAGCTGGCAGTGGAACAGGGTGTGCCGATAAGCTACAATCCGGAGATAGGCGCCCCGACTTTCAGATATACGGATATAGATGGCCTTGAACATGAGGTGTGGTTTGAAGACGAGCGCAGCCTCAGGGCAAAATTTGAACTGGTAAACGAATACGGACTGGCGGGAATAAGCTTCTGGAACATTATGTCATATCATTATGAGACCGATGTGCTGATTAATGAGTTTTTTAATGTATATAAAGATCCGAACGTAATTCCCGTTAATCCGTGATACAGATTCGAGGACAGGAATTTATTTGTGACGATGGGGGGTGAAAGTTTTGATAAGCAGCCGGGAACTGAAAAATAAAGAGATAATTAATATGAGCAGCGGCAAAAGCATGGGATTTGTTTCAGACATAGAGATTAATCTGGATAAGGCCCGGATAGATGCGCTGATTGTTCCCGGACAGCGGAGCTTTCTGGGAATGTTTGCAAAGAACGAAGAGATAGAGATTAAATGGAAGGATGTGAAAATAATTGGAGAGGATGTAATACTGGTGAATCTGCCTGCAACGGAATATTCCGAAAAAACAGCAGAGGCCGATGAAAGCACCGGCCTGTAAAATTACATCTCAACGAAAAACGGATACATCTGCTGAATGTCGTCACCGTCATGAAGCTCGAATGTGGAATAATCAGAATAGTCCACTGTTTCGTCGTTGACCATAATAAGAAAAGACTGTCTGATTTTAATATTGTTTTCATTGAAAGCATCTGCCACAGTCATGCCTTCTCTGAAAGGCTTCGGCATGTCGTTAATATATATCATTGCTATTCCCTTCCTTCGATTTGAAATGACAACAGAATTGTTTCATATATCTGAGCTAAAGTCAAGGCAATTGAATCAATTACTGTTGCAATAATTCTCTGCTGCATATATAATTTATAAAACGCAGAAACTAAAGAAAAGGAGTGATAACAATGGATGTAAAAGAAGCTGTAATCGCTGCAATGAAAGAAGCAGGCAAACCTGTCAGCGCCGGCGAAGTTGAAAAAATCACAGGTATTGACAGAAAAGAAATAGATAAAGCTTTCAAAGAATTAAAAAAGGAAGAAAAAATCGTATCTCCGGTAAGATGCAAATGGCAGCCGGCAGAATAGCAGCTAAACGATTCATGCAGTAAAAACACGTCAGATTCAGCTTTACAGCGGTATACGGCGTGTTTTTTATATGGGAAATTTTTTGCGGAGGGACCGGCAGGGTTCTTCCGCAGTTTTTATAAACCGGCTAAAATGCCGGGGCATCCGGATAATACGACGGCGTATATCAGAAAAATTTGCATTTTTTGCGAAATTCCGGACAATATCTGCAGGAAAATAATATGTAAAATCTTGCTATTTTTATATTGCGGGAGTATATTAATATTGGTATACTGTATACTTTGCCAATACATATACAGGGAAAAGAAGTAGACGGAAGTCCGATAGATGAAAAGTCGTCTTACAGGATTATTATCCCGGGACATATGTCGGCGGCTTTTGACAGAGTATTCTCGGGAAGCCGAACCATGGAATCTTACGGAAAGTCTCTTTCAGCGGTATGGCAGGAGGCAATAAAAGAGGGCAAAAAACCTGCCGAACCTGAAGATTATATTGAACTTGTAAAATAATGTATGCATTAAGAAAGAACCTTTTGTATGAAAAAATTTAAGCTTAACAAGAAAAATCATTTCCTTACTCTGCTTATGCTGGTTCTTGTGTTCATGCTGTTTTTTGTGTCGTTTGCAGTTAAAAGAATGGAAAACTATATGATGAGCAGCGGAGAAGAGAATATGACTGCAGTCATTGAACAGATGGAGCAGGCATATGATCTCAGGGTTTCCAACATTTACGAGAGGCTGGGCAGAATTGAAAGAAATCTTTTCCAGGACGAGAACCGTTCCGTTGTTCTTGAAGAGTGTCAGTATTTCTTAAGCGTTATGACGGACGACCCGTCAGGTCACATCCTGTTCATAAAGGAAAACGGACAGGTTATGACCGCAGAGGGAATAGAGAGTTACCTGGACATTCAGAGCAGTTCCCTGTTAAAGCTTAAGAAAAAGGAAAGAATTGCGCAGAGTGTCTCATGGAACGTAAATTCAAAAAAGGAGAGTATATATCTGGTTGCTCTTCCCTGTGAAGAATACTATGTGGACGGAAATGAATTTTCTGCAATTGGTTTTCTGTTTAACCGTTCCGGTATTGACAGCTTATTTGAAGTAAGCGGCTACAGCGGACACGCGCTTCTGTTTTCTGTGGATGAAAACGGTATCGTCACCTACACAAATCAGGTGGGAGACAAGTATTATCGCAATTATTCGCTGCTTAAGCATATGAAGCAGGATGGATATATAACAGAATATCAGTATGAAAAACTTAATAAAGAGATAAAGAACTTCGGAAAAGGTGTAGAGATTTGCAGCGATGGACAGTATTACCTGGGGTTCCGCCCTTTAAGGTCCAACAGCAGTGAACTTATCTGCATAGTGCCGTCTACGGCTCTGAACAACTCCCTTTTGTCATATCAGGGTATTGCGGTCAGGATGATAGTTGTCGGGATGCTGATTTTTGCTGCGCTCACAATGATTCTGTTCTTTTTGAGTTCAAAGATGAGTCAGGCTCTTGATAAAGCGAAGTATGAGGAAGAAACCAGGAAAATTAAAGAAGAGGCTATGGCGGCTTTGAAGATTGAGCGAGACAGGGCGGACTATGCAAATCAGGCCAAGAGTCAGTTCCTTTCAAATATGAGTCACGATATACGAACTCCTATGAATGCCATTGTAGGTTTCACATCACTGGCGATTGCTCATATCGATGACGACAAAACGATATTAAAGGATTACCTTGAAAAGATAAGCGTATCTAGCGAGCATCTTCTGAGTCTCATAAATGACGTACTGGATATGAGCAGGATAGAAAGCGGAAAAATTCAGATTCAGGAAACCGAATGCTCTCTTCCGGCGCTTGCTCACGGACTTAGAAGTATATTGCAGTCGGCTGTAAATTCAAAGAATCTGGAATTCCATATCGATACTGTGGATGTGCAACATGAGAAAATTTTCTGCGACAAGCTCAGAGTAAACCAGATACTGCTCAACATTGCATCGAATGCTGTAAAATACACTAATCCGGGCGGAACCGTCAGCATAAAATTCACTGAAATTCCCGGAGCTCCGGAGAAGTATGCAGACTTTACGTTTTCTGTAACTGATACCGGAATCGGTATGAGTGAGGATTTCATAAAGACTATATTTGAACCGTTTACCCGTGAAAAGAATTCAACCGTAAGCAGGATTGAAGGAACAGGCCTTGGAATGGCAATTACCAAGAATATCGTAGATATGATGGGAGGAACTGTTTCGGTAACCAGCAGGCCGGGTGCGGGCAGTGAGTTTGTTGTTAAGTTAAGATTCAGAACTGTAGATGACGGAGAGATGGATACGATTCCGGAACTTGACGGCTTCAGGGCTCTTGTTGCCGATGACAATATGGACAGCTGCGGCAGTGTGGCAAAGATGCTCCGTTCGGCGGGACTCAGACCGGAGTGGACTACCTCAGGCAAAGAAGTCATCTTCAGAACACGAATGTCAATAGAGGAAAACGATCCTTTCAGGGTATATATTATAGACTGGATGATGCCTGATATGAATGGCATCGAAGTTGTAAGAAGGGTAAGAAGTGAAATCGGAGATGATATTCCTATCATTATATTAACGGCATACGACTGGCATAATATTGAAAAAGAAGCCAGAGAAGCGGGAGTCACCGCGTTTTGCTCCAAGCCTCTGTTTAAATCGGAGCTTTACAATGCTCTTAAGAATGCAGAGGATTATTCTGCTCAAAACACTGAGGAATATGAAGCTCCGGAACATTTCAAAGGAAAACGTGTGCTGGTTGTGGATGATGTTGAACTTAACCGGGAGATTGCAGCGGCTGTTATAGAAGATGCGGGAATGACGGTTGAACTGGCGGAAAACGGCAGAGAGGCTGTCGATATGATATCTGCTTCGGATGAAGGCTGGTATGACATTGTTCTTATGGATATTATGATGCCTGTCATGGATGGATACGAGGCTGCCATAAGAATACGCAGACTGGAAAACCGCAAGCTGGCAGATATTCCTATCATAGCAATGACTGCAAATGCTTTTGAAGAGGACAGGATGGCTGCGCTGAAAGCCGGCATGGACGATCACCTGTCAAAACCGATTGAAATAGACAGACTATATGATATGATGGTTAAGTATTTGAAGTAAAATAAAAAATCAGTTAACGGAGGGTTTTCATGGAAAATGAAAAGGTATTTGCACTGTCCTTTTCAAAGCTTTACGGTCTTCTGACAGAGAAGGCGGAGCGAAAGGGACGAAGCCGGGACGAGGTGGACGAAGTGACCTCGTGGCTCACCGGGTACACTGTTCAGCAGCTCAGAGAGCTGGAGGAGAGTGATATTAATTACGGAGATTTTTTCCGTCGGGCACCGTCAATGAATCCGAAAAGGGAGAAGATTACCGGTGTGGTGTGCGGGGTTCGCGTAGAAAACGTGGAAGAACCGCTGATGCGGGAAATCAGATATCTGGACAAGCTTGTTGATGAGCTGGCTAAAGGAAAATCTATGGAGAAAATCCTCAGGAAATAGTATTCTGACAAAGAAACTGTATCAGGGCGTTTACATTTAATATGTCAACGCCTTTTATTTTGCCGTTAAAAGTATAAGTGCTCTGTCAGATTTTCCATACTGTACGGGCTTTTGCTTGGGCTTCCCGAAATATATCCGAACCCTTCGGTATAAAACCCTGCACAAGCTTCGATACTTGCAATATAAGTATGTGTTTTATTGTTTTGTGAGGTGCTGAATGAGGGAGAAGAGAACGGGAATTTATATCAGGGTTTCTACGGATGCCCAGGCAGAGGAAGGCTATTCCATAGAGGCTCAGACTGAGCAGCTGGAGGCATACTGCAAAGCTAAGAAGTGGGAAAATACGGAGCTTTATGTTGACGGGGGATGGTCCGGCAGCAATATAGAGCGCCCGGAAATGAAGCGCATGCTTGAGGACGCGGAAAACGACAGGCTGGAGCGGTGTCTGGTATATAAACTTGACAGACTGTCGCGATCCCAGAAGGATGTGCTGTATATTATTGAAGATGTTTTCATCCCTCACGGAGTGGATTTTGTGTCAGTAACCGAATCACTGGATACGGGAACACCGATGGGAAGAGCTATGATCGGGATACTTGCCGCCTTTGCCCAGCTTGAAAGAGAGAATATTAAGATGAGAACCCGAATGGGTATGAAGGAACGGGTGAAAGCCGGTTACTGGATGGGCGGGGGCAGAGTGCCCTTCGGCTATGATTACGATTCGAAGCAGGGAATTCTGGTTCCAAACGAAGATGCGGAAAAGGTCAGACTGATGTACCGGCTGTATCTGGACGGAGAGTCTCCCCAGGCAATTGCCGACCGGCTGGGGCTGAAATATGACCGGCTGGTAATGAACATTCTTCAGCGGAAATCGAATATCGGTATAATAGAATACAACGGTGAAGAGTACCGGGGAAGGCATGAACCGATAATAGACAGGGAAACTTTCAATAAGACTGCCGAAGAAATCAGCCTGCGCAGTGTCAAAAGAACAAATCACACTGATTACCTGCTGAGCGGGCTGCTGTACTGCGGTAAATGCGGCGCAAAAATGAGGTATCAGAAATGGGGCGGCAGGGGCAGCAAGATTGTATGCTACTCCCAGCAGAAATCCAAAAGATATCTGGTTAAGGACGAAAACTGCCCTCAAAAGAAAATATGGGCGGATGAGGTGGAGCGGATTGTTATCGATGCACTTTTCGGAATGAAACCGGATCCTGAGGCGTCAGCGAAGGCGGCGGGAGCAAAAGAATCAGGACCCGAAAGCCTGAGCGGGGAAATAATATCGGTTCTTGAAAAACGGGCGGAAGAACTGTCAAGAAGAATACGGCGTTTGTACAAGCTGTACGCGGAAAATGAAAATGAACTGCTGCTGGAATCGATAAACGAATATCGTGCCGAACTGGAATCGGTGCACAAAGATATTGAGCGGGAAAAGAATGAAAACGCCATAGCTTTAAAAAGGAAGAAATTAGACGATATGCTGACGGAAATTAAAGACTGCTGGGAGTATATGAGCTTCAGCGAACGGAAGGCGGTCATAAGAGCCGTAATCAACCGGATAGTAATAAACGGAGACAGGATAGATATCTTTACCGAGCATTGACTGTCATGTTTCTACAAAAGATATTCATCCCGATGATTATAGGTGAAATTCGCAGATATTTAAGGGATAACAATTCAATAAGGGTAAGCAGGTCTCTGCGGGATCTGGCATACAAGGCTCTGCAGGCAAAGGAAAGGCTTCTGAAAACCAATCTTCGGGAGCCTGCTGTGGAAGAAATCGCCAGGGAGATGGACGTGCCCGTAGGGGAGGTGATTACGGCTCTGGAATCCATACAGGAGCCGGTGTCCCTGTTCGATCAGGTTTTCAGAGACAACGGTGATGCGGTGTATGTAATGGACCAGGTGAAGGATACGAAGAACACTGAAGAAAAATGGACGGAAAATATTGCGCTCTCGGATGCTATGGACAGGCTGGGAGACCGGGAAAGGCATATAGTCAAAATGCGGTTTTATGAGGGCAAGACCCAGATGGAGGTGGCCGAGGAAATAGGAATCAGCCAGGCTCAGGTAAGCAGACTTGAAAAAAGCGCTCTCGGCACCATGAGAAAATATATGTAGGTTTTCGGGCGGCGGATGATTCTGAAAACCGCTGATAACAGGACGGAACGGAAGTAAAATAAAAAAAGAGCCTGCAGCAAAGAGGATAAGGAATCCGCTGAGCTGCGCGCTCCTGAATACAATTTTTACAAATATCTGAAAACGCCTTTGACAAGTCCCAGAATCTTAACATCGTTCACGATTATCGGGCTCATTGTCGGATTTTCCGGCTGAAGGCGAATGTGACCGTCTTCTTTATAGAAGGTTTTTACGGTGGCTTCGCTCTCAAAGCCGTCAACCATAGCTACAACGATTTCACCGTTTCTGGCGGTGTTCTGTTTTTTTATCATAATATAATCCCCATCGAATATACCGGCATCTATCATGCTGTCGCCTTTAACGTTCAGCATGAAATGCTCTCCGCCGTTTAGGAATCTGGCCGGAACCGGGAAGGAATCCTCTATATTCTGCTCCGCAAGGATAGGCATTCCTGCGGCAACTCTGCCGACAACGGGGATGTCAACCACATCTTCTCTCTCTGCAGGGAAGACTGTATCGGCAGCAGGAGCCTGAGTATCTGTATCGAGAATTTCAACGGCTCTTCTCTTTGAAGGGTCCTTTCTGATATATCCTTTTCTTTCAAGGTTTTCCAGATCTTTGTGAGCGGTTGATGTTGATTTTATTCCGAGAGACTGACACATCTCTCTGACTGTAGGCGGATAGCCCTTCAGCTTTATCTGGGTTTTCATATATTCAAGAATTCTGTCTTCTCTTTCTGTCAGAGGAACGGTGCCTGCCATAATTTTCACCTCTCATACATTTTTTTAAAAGTATAACACAGGGCGGTCAAAAAGTAAACATATGTTCCGAACAATAAAAACTCTCGGAAAAGCCCATAAAACACATAATTTTCTTTACAATTATGATAAAAATGATATAATAATATGACATGCAGTTTTCTAATATTAGGAGGAAATAAATCAATGAAGGCAACATTTATCGGCAAGGAAAATAATGTGGTAGAATTTGAGATGCTGTTCTCAAATGCAGAAATCGAAGAACGAATCAATAAAGTTTATCTTGCAGAAAGATCAAAATATCCAGTTGACGGTTTTAGAAAAGGTAAGGCTCCGAGAAAAATTCTTGAAGCTAAATACGGAAAAGGCATCTTTCTTGAAGATGCAGTAAATGAACTGGTTGCAGATTCATATCCGGATGCTATAGGTCAGATTTTAATCAGACCGGTTGCAAGACCGAATATCAGCATCAAGGATTTCAAAGAAGGCGAAGATATGGTTGTTACTGTAAAAGTAACAGTAAGACCTGAATTTACACCTGGACAGTACAAGGGTGTTGAAATCGAAAAAATCGTGCCTGAAGTAAAACCTGAAGAAGTAGATGCGGAAATCGAAAGACTGCAGACAAGAAATTCAAGAATCATCGACGTTGAAAGACCTGCACAGAACGGAGATACCGTAAATATCGATTACATGGGATTCGTTGGCGAAGAACAGTTCGCAGGCGGAACAGCAACCGGTCAGGATCTTGAACTGGGATCAAACACATTTATTCCGGGATTCGAAGACCAGCTCGTAGGAGCAGCTGCAGGAGATAATGTGGATGTAAAGGTTACATTCCCTGAAGAATACCATGCACCTGATCTGGCAGGAAAAGACGCTGTATTTAAGGTTAAGGTAAATGCGGTTAAAGAAACAGAAAAACCTGAACTCGACGACGAATTTGCAAAGGATGTCAGCGAATATGACACACTGGACGAATTAAAGGAAAGCATCAGGGAAAAACTGATGAAGGATGCAGAAACAAAAGCTGAATTCGACATGAAGAACACTATCATTGATGTTGTATATCAGAATACAGAACTCGATGTTCCTGAAGATATGGTTGAAAGCCAGACTATCGAACTTATTGACGAAATCCAGATGCAGCTTCAGTATCAGGGAATTTCTCTGAAAGATTACCTTGATTACATGGGCAAGACAATGGATGACTATAAGAAGGAAATCAGACCTGACGCATATAAGAAGATGAAGACAAGACTCATCATCGACGAAATCGCAAATCTTGAAAATATCGAAGCGTCAGGCGAAGAAATCGATGCAGAAATAAGAGGAATCTCTGAACACTACGGAATTCCTTTCGAACAGCTCAAAGAACAGTTTGAAGCTGAAAATATCGAGATTATCACACAGGATATCAGAAACAGAAAAACAATCCAGCTCATGTATGATGAGGCAGTGATTAAATAAGAAATTTTGAAGGGCAGGATTTTCCTGCCCGAAAAATTCAGTAAACCAAGGCGAAAGGGGAGAGTGATTATGCCTTTAGTACCAATGGTGGTAGAACAGACATCAGGAGGAGAAAGATCATTTGATATCTATTCCAGACTTCTGAAGGACAGAATAATTTTTTTGGGAGAGGAAATTAATGATCATACCGCGAGTCTTATTGTAGCTCAGCTTTTATTCCTTGAGTCCGAAGACCCTGACAAAGACATCAGTCTTTACATTAACAGCCCGGGGGGATCGGTTACCGCAGGAATGGCGATTTACGACACCATGCAGTTCATCAAATGCGATGTGTCCACCATATGCATAGGTATGGCGGCAAGCATGGGTGCCTTCCTTCTTTCTTCGGGAGCGAAGGGAAAGAGAATGGCACTTCCGAATTCCGAGATAATGATTCATCAGCCTCTCGGAGGAGTAAGAGGACAGGCGGAGGATATTAAGATTCATACCGAAAGACTTCTCAAAATCAGAGATACTATGAACCGTATTATCAGTGAGAATACAGGGCAGACTATCGAACAGGTTGAGAAGGACACAGACCGAGATAATTTTATGACAGCAGAGGACGCGCTTTCTTACGGTATTATCGACAAGGTGATAAAATCAAGAAAATAAAGGAATGTGAAGCGTATTATGGCAAAGACCACTGATGATAACAAAATAAGATGCTCGTTCTGCGGCAAATCTCAGGAAAATGTCAGAAGAATGGTTGCGGGCCCGGGGGTATATATCTGTGATGAGTGTATAGAACTGTGTCTGGACATACTTGATGCGGAAGATATCGGAAGAAAACCGATACCTCAGGAAGAAATGAATATCCCGACACCGAAAGAAATTACGGCTATTCTTGATCAGTATGTTATTGGCCAAAGTGAAGCAAAGAAAGCTTTAGCGGTGGCAGTTTACAATCACTATAAGAGAGTGGGTTCGGGAATGGATACCGACGGTGTGGAGATTCAGAAGAGCAATGTGCTTTTGGTCGGCCCTACAGGCTCCGGCAAGACTCTTCTGGCACAGACTCTTGCAAAAGTGCTTAATGTGCCTTTTGCTATTGCTGACGCCACAGCTCTTACAGAGGCAGGTTACGTGGGCGAGGATGTGGAGAACATTCTCCTGAAGCTTATTCAGGCTGCGGACTTTGATATTGAGAGAGCCCAGAAGGGAATAATATACGTTGACGAGATTGACAAGATTGCCAGAAAGTCTGACAATCCATCCATAACAAGAGATGTAAGCGGAGAAGGAGTTCAGCAGGCGCTGCTGAAAATTCTGGAGGGAACTGTGGCTAACGTTCCGCCGCAGGGAGGCAGAAAGCATCCTCATCAGGAGTTTATTCAGATAGATACAAATGAAATCCTGTTTATATGCGGAGGAGCATTTGCCGGTCTTGATAAAGTAATCAAGAGAAGAATCGGCGAAAAGACTATAGGATTTAATTCGGAAATAAATGCAAACAAAGCCGAAGAAAAAGAACTGCTGAGTCAGATTGAACCTCAGGACCTTCTCAAGTACGGGCTTATTCCGGAATTTGCGGGAAGACTTCCTGTGCTTGTGGTTCTCGATCAGCTTGACAAGGAAGCTCTTATTAATATTCTTACAGAGCCGAAAAACGCTATTATCAAGCAGTATAAAAAACTGTTTGAAATGGATAATGTAGAGCTCGAATTTGAGAGAGAAGCTGTTTCCCGTATAGCAGAAAAGGCTCTTGAAAGAAAATCGGGAGCAAGAGGTCTGCGGGGAATAATCGAAAAAATCATGCTGGATGTAATGTACGAACTTCCCGCAATGGACAATGTGGAGAAATGCATCATTACTAAAGAAATGGTTGACGATATAAATGCAAAGCCTGTTCTGGTGATGAAAAAAGAAGCGGGAAAAGAAAAGCTTCCCGAGTCACTGAAGGAAGGCGAATCGGCATAAATTTGCCGACGGTTAGAATGCCGTACAGAAAATAATGGGAGCCTTGCGTTTTGTACAGCAAGGTTCCTTGTGATTAAAGGAGTTGGTGTATTATGACAGATTCTAATAATATTTTTAGAGAATTGCCGGTTATACCTCTCAGAGGAGTATCAGTTTTTCCGAACAGTGTAATTCACTTTGATGTGGGAAGAGAAAAATCTATCAAGGCCCTCGAAGAGGCAATGATAACTGAGCAGACAATTTTTCTTGTTACTCAGAAGGATGCAGAGGTTGACCTCCCTACACCCGATGATTACTATCGTATAGGAACAATTGCGGAAATAAAACAGATGCTGAAAATGCCCGGAGAAATTGTTCGGGTGCTTGTTGAAGGAGTCTGCAGAGCAGAAATAAGAGAAATTATACAGGAATCTCCCTATTTGAAATGCAGTGTGGAAGAACTTGCGGATGTGATTTCCGAGGACGGGGAGACCGAAATAGAAGCCCTGACCAGAACTTTGATTGACGCTTTCGACGAATATCTCAGCATGGAGGGTAAAATTCCTCAGGAAGCATTGGCTACCGTTGACACTTTGGGAAATCCTGCCGATATGGCAGATGCAATAATTTCCCATATGAACGTAAGAACCGATATAAAGCAGGAGGTTCTGGAATGCGTTGATGTAGTGGAACGCGTAGAGAAAGTGATAAAAATTCTCAACGATGAGATTGAAATATTAAAGATTGAAAATGATATTAACAAAAAAGTAAGAGGCCAGATAAACAAGAATCAGAAAGAGTATTACCTTAGAGAGCAGCTCAGAGCAATACAGGAGGAGCTTGGTCAGGATGAAAACGTTGACGAGGAAGTGGACGGTTACCTGAAAAAGCTCAAGGCCCTCAAGCTTCCAAAGAAGACCTACGAGAAAATCGAAACCGAAATCAAGCGTCTGTACAAGGTTCAGCCTTCGTCTGCTGAGGGCGGAGTTATCAGAACCTATGCGGACTGGATTGTGGCTCTTCCGTGGAACAAATATACTAAGGATTCCAATGACCTGGACAAGGCGGAAAAAATTCTCGACGAAGATCATTACGGAATGGAGAAGGTAAAGGAGAGAATTCTTGAATATCTTTCCGTGAAACAGCTTTCCGGCGGAATCAAGGGACCTATCCTGTGCCTTGTAGGACCTCCGGGCGTGGGCAAGACATCCATTGCAAAATCAGTGGCCAGAGCAATGAACAGAAAGTTCGCAAGAATGTCGCTGGGCGGAGTCAGAGACGAAGCTGAAATCAGAGGCCACAGAAGAACCTATATCGGATCGATGCCGGGAAGAATTATGTCTGCGATAAGAGATGCGGGATCATCAAATCCTGTATTCCTCTTCGATGAAATAGATAAGGTGGGGGCAGATTACAAGGGGGATCCGGCGGCTGCGCTGCTGGAAGTTCTGGATCCTGAGCAGAACAAAGAATTCACTGATCATTTCCTCGAAGTGCCTTTTGACTTGTCAAAGGTTCTGTTTATTACAACCGCGAACACAACAGACACCATTCCGAGGCCGCTGCTGGACAGAATGGAAATAATCGAAATATCCAGCTATACGGAAGAGGAAAAGGTCGAAATCGCAAAAAGGTATCTGGTGCCCAAAAAGCAGAAGGACAACGGTCTTTCATCGGAACAGATCAGCTTCTCGGAAAGCGCAATAAGGGATATTATTAATTACTACACGAGAGAATCCGGGGTCAGAAATCTCGAAAGAGAAATTTCAAATGTTTGCAGAAAGGCAGCAAGAAAAATAGTTCAGAAAAAGAGCGATAAGATTGCCGTAAACTCCAGAAATCTTACGGGATATCTCGGCAGACACAGATTTTTATATGACACCATAGGCGAAGTTCCGGAAGTGGGAATGGCAACAGGACTTGCCTGGACAAGGGTCGGAGGAGAAACCCTCTCAATAGAAACCTCGGTAATGGACGGCACCGGAAAACTTGTGCTTACGGGTAAGCTTGGAGATGTTATGCAGGAATCCGCAAAGGCAGGAATAACATATATAAGATCCATGTCAGCTGTCCTCGGTATAGAAACCGCATTTTACAAGGATAAGGATATTCATATTCATATTCCTGAGGGTGCGATTCCGAAAGACGGCCCGTCTGCGGGAATTACCATGTGCACATCTGTTGTATCCGCTCTTACGGGAGTGCCGGTTAGAAACGATCTTGCTATGACGGGGGAAATTACTCTCAGAGGAAAGGTTCTTCCGGTGGGAGGAATCAAGGAGAAGGTGCTGGCTGCGCACAGAGCGGGCATCAGAAAAATTCTTCTTCCTAAAGAAAATGAGAGAGATATAGACGATATACCTGAAAATGTAAGGAAAAAGCTGGAGTTCGTCCTCATGGAAAATATGGACCAGGTTCTGGAGGAAGCTCTGGTAAAGGAGCAATAAATGCCAATAAAAAAATCAGAATTAAACTGCATAGCTGCAAAGCCCTCACAGTATCCCAGTGAGGATGTGGTGGAAATCGCATTTGCCGGCAGGTCGAATGTCGGCAAATCCTCTCTGATAAACCTGCTTCTGGGCAGAAAAAATCTTGCCAGAGTCAGCGGAAATCCCGGAAAGACAAGAACCATAAACTTCTATTCCGTAAACGATGACGAATTCAGAGTTGTGGACCTGCCGGGATACGGATATGCCAAAGTGTCAAAATCGATAAGCAATGACTGGGGAAGTATGATTGAGACATATCTGAAAGAAAGGGATAATCTAGCAATTGTTGTTCAGCTGGTGGACAGCAGACACGAACCGTCGGCTCTGGATGTTCAGATGTATGAATGGCTGAAACATTACGAACTTGACGGACTTGTAGTGGCCACAAAAGCAGATAAAATATCCAACAATGAATGGGCTAAAAATCGTAATATAATAAGAAAAAAACTGGGGATGGAAAAGGAAGATATTCTGATTCCGGTTTCGTCTCTGAAGAAAACAGGCTGCAGTGAACTGCTGTCGGTAATTGAGGAGTTGGTTTCTCAGTGGCAAGATGGCTGATATTTCCTGTGTTTATTGCGGAAATAAAATCTATATGGAAAATGCTCAAAGATAAAGACGCTCCGAAGAGATATAAAGCATTGCTGATTTTTGGAATGATTTATCTCTTTTCGCCTGTGGATTTGATTCCGGCCCCAATTCTCGGGTTTAACATAATAGATGATATTACCATCTGGGGAGCGATTCTCTACCTTTTGAAGGAGCCTCTGTCAAAGTACAAAGAGGATTTCGCGAAAAAGGGGAAGAACAGGTACAAGGATAAAAACGTTGTGGAAGTTGATAATTTTGTTGTAGAAGATGATATTAAGGAGAAACAGGACGATGAATAATAATGAAGCTCTGGGCAGGATTATGCTTGATGAAGAAACTATTGCAAAGCGCGTTGAGGAACTGGGAAGACAGATTTCCGCCGATTATGACAGAGATTTTAACGGTGAGCCTGTAGTGATAGTATGTATTTTAAAAGGTGCATGCATTTTTGCTTCGGATTTGCTGAAAAAACTCACAGTAGACGCAAGAATAGACTTTATGGCGGTATCCAGCTACGGCGCATCGACAAAGAGCACAGGCGTCGTAAAAATTAACAAGGATCTTGATACCAGCATTGAGGGGAAAAACATATTAATAGTTGAAGATATTATTGATACGGGTCTTACTCTTCACTACCTGATAAAGAGCCTGTGGGGAAGAAATCCAAAATCAATAAAAGTTTGTACTCTTCTCGACAAACCGGAAAGAAGGAAGGTTGAAATGACAGCTGACTACATAGGTTTTGAGATTGAAAACAAATTTATTGTAGGGTACGGGCTGGACTTTGATGAAAAGTACAGAAATCTTCCTTATATTACATGTCTTGACTAGAGGGTGACAAAATGAATCCTGTAGCTTTCACGGTTTTTGGAATAGATGTAAGATGGTACGGCATTCTCATAGCTGCGGGAATGCTTATCGGAATCTTTATGACATACAAAAGGGCTCCAAAATTCGGCATAGATCCGGAACGAATTATTGATGCCGGTCTTTTCGTTATTCCGGCGGCGATAATAGGAGCAAGGTTCTGGTATGTGGTTTTCAACTGGGACATGTATCAGGGAGATATTATGAAGATACTCAATGTAAGGATGGGAGGACTGGCCTTCCACGGCGGACTGATATTTGCTTTGATTACCGCTGCGCTGCTTTGCAGAAAATGGTCGGTGAACCCGTGGAACCTTATGGATCTGGCAATGCCGGCCGTGGCACTGGGACAGGCTGTCGGCAGATGGGGCAATTATATCAACAAAGAGGCTTACGGAGTTGCTACAAATCTGCCCTGGGCTATTGAAGTAAACGGGGAAATGGTTCATCCTACATTCCTTTACGAATCCATATGGTGCCTGCTGCTCTGCATACTGCTGATAAAAATCTCTCCTGACAGAAAATTTACTGGACAAATAACTTTGCTATACGGTATACTATATTCTTTGGAAAGATTCTTTGTGGAAGGTCTCAGAATAGACAGTTTATATTTTATGGGTTTCAGAACGGCCCAACTGGTAAGTCTGGCGGCAATAATTGCCTGTTCGGCGGTATATTACATCAAAAAAAAGAAATTGTAATATAATTGTAATATTTGAGAAATATATTACAGAGCTTCAAAAAATGTAAAACACAATATATTGAAAAAAGCGACCTCAACTATGGTTAAAAAAGCATATGTTGAGGTTTTTTTGCGTAATTTTTCTTTAACAATTTGTAAAAAAACTGAAAAGTGGTTGAAAAGTGGTTGCTTGTGGTGTATAGTGGATATACCTGAAATAAAGGAGGATGAAGCGTTTGTTAATTGGAGAATTTCAACATTCTTTAGATGCAAAGGGCAGGCTGATAGTACCCGCAAAATTCAGAGATGAGCTGGGTATGCGCTTCATCATGACCAGGGGCCTGGACGGTTGCCTAAATGCTTATTCTCTGATAGAATGGGATAAAGTCGAAGAGAAATTCGAAAGCATAGAAACGGGAGGAAAAACCCTTCGTGATTTCGAAAGATGGTTCTTTGGCGGCGCTTCGGAATGTGAGATTGACAAACAGGGAAGAGTCATAATTCCACAACATCTGCGCGAGTATGCCGGAATAACCAAAGAAGTTGTGGTTATCGGAAATCGCAGCAAGATGGAAATCTGGAGCAGAGAGGTTCTTGAGGAAAGACCGATTGACATCGAGGAATGCATATCCCTGGCAGATAAAATACCGGGGCTTAAGATATAGGTGACGTATGCAATTCAAACACACTTCGGTATTGCTTAATGAGACAATAAAAGCATTAAATATCAACCCTGACGGAATATATGTTGACGGCACTCTGGGAGGAGGCGGACATGCCTCGGAAATCTGCAGATGCCTGTCGGAAAAAGGTCTGCTTATCGGAATAGACCGGGACAGGGACGCCATCGGGGCTGCATCAGAGAGACTCAAAGAGTTTAAGTGCAGAAAGATATTTGTTCAGGATAACTATTCAAACATTAAGGATATTTTAGACAGACTTAAAATCGCGGAAATTGATGGTGCGATGCTGGATCTTGGCGTATCCTCGTTTCAGCTGGACAATCCGGAAAGAGGTTTTTCATATATGAAAGACGCTCCTTTGGATATGAGGATGAATCAGGATGACAGCTTCTCTGCCGAGGACGTGGTAAACGGATACTCGACGGACGAACTGAGAAAGATTATCAAAGACTACGGGGAAGAAAAATGGGCTTCCCGTATAGCAGAATTCATTGTAAGAGAAAGATCAAAGAACAGAATCACATCTACGGGAAAACTGGTGGATATAATAAAGGCGGCAGTTCCCGCATCTGCGAGAAGAGACGGACCTCACCCCGCAAAAAGAACCTTTCAGGCAATCAGAATTGAAGTTAACGATGAATTGGGACAGCTGAAAAAAGCGGCAGCTGATTTCATCGACGTATTAAAACCGGGAGGACGGTTTGCTGTAATTACTTTCCACTCTCTTGAAGACAGGATTATTAAGGAAGCCTTCGCCCGTGAAATCAATCCGTGTACATGCCCTCCGGGGCTGCCGGTATGTGTCTGCGGATGTAAACCCAGACTCAAAAAGATAACAGGGAAGCCTGTTGTTGCCGGAGAGGGAGAACTGACTGAGAACCCTCGCGCCCGCAGCGCAAAGCTCAGGGCGGCGGAGAAAATTTGACAAGGAGGTAAGAATGCAGACTGCTAGGCAATATAATTACGGTGAAGTAAATTCGGAGCATATAAGTAATAGAAGTAGTGCAGAGAAATTGAAAGTGGTAAAGAACAAAGAACGTCTGTTCCGCAGTCAGAAAACGCTGATGTTCAAGGCGCTGTTTATGGTGGCTGTCATTCTGGTAGTGGGAATAGGATTTATAGCATACGGAACATCAATAAAATATCAGATAAATGAAACAAATGCAGCAATCGCTGAACTGCAGACTGAGATAAACGATTTAAATCTCCAGGTGACAGCAAGTACGTCGCCGGGAGCTATTGAAACAAAGGCTATTAATGAACTGGGGATGGAATATCCTACTGCATCACAGTACGTTTACATAAATTCCGGATCGGGAACGGTATATACGGCTGACGCCGATTGATATACAGGTTTTTTCGAAAGGGAATAAATATACTGCAGCAGAATACTATTATATAAATATCATAGAAAATCCGGATAGGTTAATAGATTTGATGATACGATATAATTATCACTTATCTTGATTAGCTAAGCCGGGTTTTTGTGTTAAAGGGAGTGTATTGGTTTGGCATCGCCGGTGAGAACAAATAATAAAAAGAGAATAATAGTGCTTTTCGCATTGTTCGGTCTGGTATTTCTGGGTCTGTCAGTGCGTCTTGGCTGGATAATGCTGGTGGACGGAGAGGAATATTCCGATAAGGCTGTTGAACAGCAGACGAAGGATACTCCGATCAGTGCGGAAAGAGGGGAAATATTTGACCGCAACATGAAGGAGCTTGCTGTAAATGCTCCTACATATACCGTATGGGTGAGACCTGCGGAGGTTAAGGATAAAAACGGAGATACGGACGCCATGACGTCTATTCTTTCGGAGATTACGGGATCTGAACCTGCAGATGTTTCCGGATATCTTGTAAAACAGTCTGCGCTTGTCCGGGTTGCAAAAAACCTTGATACAGATCAGGCAGATAAGATCAGAGCTTATATGAAAAAAGGCGATTTGCCGGGAATATCCGTAGAGGAAAGTACGAAGAGATACTATCCTTACGGAGATTTTGCATGTTCTGTAATAGGTCATACCACGGATGACAATAATGGAATTACCGGAATAGAACTGTCCTGCAACGATTATCTCAGCGGAAAGTCAGGAAGAATAATAAGAAATACAGATGCATCGGGAAGGCAGCTTTCATACGGAACCGAAAAATATTATGAGGCGGAAGACGGTTTGAATGTTGTCCTCACCATAGATGAAGTAATTCAGCATTATCTCGACAAAGCCCTTGAGCACGCATACAACGATACGGGAGCGCTGCGCACAATGGCCATAGCAATGGATCCGGATACCGGAGAGGTTCTGGCAATGTCAATGTACCCGGGATACGATTTGAATAATCCGAGAGTTCCTAAAAACGAAAAGGATCTTGAGGAATACAACGCTCTTGAAACAAATGAGGAAAGAACCCAGTACTGGAATAAAATGTGGAGAAATTTCCTTGTCAGCGATACATATGAACCGGGCTCCACGTTCAAACTTATAACTACAGCGATTGCTCTTGAAGAAGGGCTGACCAGTCTTTCCGATACTTTTACCTGTACAGGATATTACCAGCTTTATACAGATACTCTGAGATGCTGGAGATATTACAATCCTCACGGTGTTGAGACTCTTTCACAGGCCGTTCAGAACTCATGCAATCCGGTATTCATAACTCTGGGTCTCAGAATAGGAGCCAGAAAGTATTTTGATTATCTGGACACTCTGGGATTTTCAAGCAAGACGGGAATAGACCTGCCTGGCGAAACCAGCACTATCATGTATGACAGGGAGACTATCAAACCTGCCGAACTGGCAACCATGTCTTACGGACACGGTATTTCCGTTACTCCTATTCAGCTTATTACAGCAATTTCCTCTATTGCAAACGGAGGATATCTGATGAAGCCTCACATTGTGAAGGAAATTCAGAATGACGACGGCGACATAATATACAAAAATGAACCTAAAGTTGTAAGAAGAACTGTCTCTGAGCAGACTTCTGCAGAGATGAGACAGATTATGCAGAGCGTTGTTGACGAAGGTACAGGTAAAGCGGCATATATTCCGGGATACAAGGTTGGCGGAAAAACAGGTACAGCCGACAAGGTAGTAAACGGCAGATATGCGGCGGGAAAGGTATACTGTTCATTTATGGCAATAGCTCCTTCGGACGATCCCGAGATAGCGGTACTGTTTATCGTAGATGAACCGCAGGGTGCTACTCACTATGCCAGCACCATGGCGGTACCGTATGCCAGAGATTTTCTGGAAGAGGCTCTTGTTTACATGCAGGTTGAACCGGATTATACCAGCTCCGAAAAACAGACAATAGAATCAGGATCTCTTGTGGTGCAGAATCTTTGCGGCCATACAGTAGGAGATGCAAAGAAAATGATTCAGAATCAGGGGCTGAAGGTTATTGTAATGCCTGAAACTTCAAATGACGATACTCTTACCGTAGTTGACCAGTATCCAAAATATCTAACAAGAGTAGAAGAAGGATCAACAATATACATATATACCGAGTAGATTCTGATGGGAGGTAATTTTGTTTTGAAAATTAAAGATTTATTTGCGGGAGTGAAAGCGGAATACCGGTTAAGCGAAGATACAGAAATAACGGGCATTGCCTACGATTCCAGAAAGGTTGAGAAGGGCGGCGTGTTTGTGTGCATAAAAGGATTTGAATCTGACGGGCACAAATATATCAGCGGAGCTGCCGAAAGAGGAGCCTCCTGTGCTCTGGTTCAGAAGGGAGAAAACTATGATGACAGCATAATTCCTGTTATCGTATGTGATAACACTAGGGAAGCCCTCGGAAAAATTTCTGCGAACTTCTTCGGGAGACCTGCAGATAAACTTGAAATCATCGGGGTTACCGGAACAAACGGAAAAACTACTACTACATATATGCTAAACAGTATACTGGAAAAGGCAGGAAAACCCTGCGGCCTTATCGGAACAATCTCATATAAAGCCGGAAATACTGTTAAGGAATCTACTCACACAACCCCGGAATCTTATGAAATTCATAAAATGTTCAAGGAAATGGCGGACTGCGGAGACAAGGCCTGCGCAATGGAGGTTTCATCCCACGCTCTTTTCATGGACAGAGTAGACAGTATTGTTTTCGATTACGGGATTTTTACCAACCTGACGGAAGATCATCTTGATTTCCATAAGGATTTTGAGGAGTATTATCAGGCAAAGAAAAAGCTGTTCTATAAAGTATGGGGCGCCGGACTTATAAATATTGACGATGAATACGGCGAAAGAATGTACGGAGAACTGAAAGAAGAGGGAATAAGGGTTTACTCCTATTCGGCTGAAAACCCGGAAGCCGATTATTTTGCAGAAGTTTCATATAAAACCGACACACATTCAGTAATTAAAATATATCACGACGGAAACTATGTTGCCGGAATGAGAATAAATATACCCGGAGCCTTTTCGGTATACAATGCTCTTGCAGCGTTTTCCGCCGCATACGAAAGCGGAATAGATGCCGGAGAAATCGCAGAGGGTATTGAAAGTATCAAGGGAGTTCCCGGAAGATTCGAACTGGTTCCTAATGATAAAGGTGTGGTTGTAATAGTTGACTATGCCCATACCCCTGATGCACTGATAAAGGTACTTGACACCGCGAACGAGTTCAAAAAAGCAAGACTGATTTGCGTATTCGGCTGCGGCGGTGACAGAGACAGGACAAAGCGCCCTATGATGGGAAAAGCTGCCGGAGATAGATGTGAATACTGCATAGTTACAAGCGATAATCCGAGAACGGAGGAACCCGGAGCTATTCTGGATGATATAGAAGCGGGAATTTCCGGAACAGACTGCACATACGAAATGATAGTGGACAGAAGAGAAGCTATAAAAAGAGCTATTGATATTTATGAACCCGGTGACGTTATCATAGTTGCGGGCAAGGGTCATGAAGACTATCAGATAATAGGAAAAGAAAAGATTCATTTTGATGATAAAGAAGTTATCGGAGAAATACTGAGTCAGAAATAATCCGGAGGATATATGAAAACATTGACTGTTGATGAAATAGTTAAGGCCCTGAACGGCCGTCTAATTTGCGGGAATGCCCGCAGAACAGTTACGGGAGTATCTGTGGATTCGAGAAAAATAACCGGAAACGATTTGTTTTTTGCGCTTAAAGGCGAAAAAAGCGACGGGCATGCTTATCTGGGAAAGGCTTTTGAGGCAGGATGCAGGGCTGCGGTTGTGTCGAAAGAGATCCCGGATTATCCGGATATGTCTCTGATACTGGTGGACGATACTCTGGCAGCACTTCAGAAATTAGCAAAATATTATCTTGAGAGTTTTGACAAACTATTAAAGATAGGAGTTACGGGAAGTACAGGAAAGACAAGTACAAAAGAACTGCTGTACTGGAGCTTGTGCGGTAAATACAGAACTGCAAAGAATTCGGGAAATTTCAACAACCATATAGGAATGCCTCTGACTGCTCTAAGTGTAAACGAAGACCATCAGGCAGCAATTTTTGAAATGGGCATGGGAAATTTCGGAGAAGTAGATCTTCTTGCGGATATTGCCAGACCTGAAATCGCTGTTATTACGAATATTGGCGTATCCCATATTTCAGAACTTGGAAGCAGAGAAAACATACTGAAAGCAAAGCTGGAAATTACAAATTATTTTGACGAAACCTGTAAATTAATTATAAATTTTGATAATGATTTGCTTTCTTCTGTTGACTGGAAAGAAAAAAAGTATAAAGTAGTAAAAGTCGGCTCTTCACAGGAGTGCGATTATGTTATAAAAAAAGTTGAAGATCTGTCGGAGGAGGGTGTAATACTTACTCTGCAGGCGGGGGACAGGGAATATGATTTCATGATTCCTATTCCGGGAGTTCACAACGGACATAACGGAGCCCTTGCAGTCGCTGCGGCTATGGAAGCGGGTGTTGAGCCTTCTGTAATAGCGGACAATATCAGGAAATGCATGCGTACCGACAAAAGACTGGTTATAGGCAGTTCTTCAAAAGGAGTAAAAGTAATAGACGATACATATAATGCCAGCCCCGACTCAATGAGAGCCGGAATAGATGTGCTGCTGTCAGTTGAAGGAAAGAGAAAAATCGCCATACTTGGAGATATGTTGGGCATGGGCCCGGAAACCGAAAAATATCACAGACAGGTGGGCAAGTACGCCGGAGAAAAGAATCTCGATATGGTGATTACCGTCGGAAAGGATGCCGCATTTATTTCTGACAGTGCCGCGGCATATATTGGAAAAGAGAGAACGGGACATTACGAAAGCAGGGAAGCGCTGACGGCCGACATAGACCGGCTGATAATGCCCGGAGATGCAGTATTAATTAAAGCATCCAGAGCAATCGGTATGGAAATGATTGCAGAGTATTTACTTAAAGACAGGAGCTAAAGATATGGACTTTATTTTGCAGAACTATTATCCGATGATTACAGCCATAGCAATGGCGTTTGTTATTACAGTTATCCTGGGATTCCCGTCCATTCCTCTTCTGAGACGGATAAAAGCGGGACAAAGCATAAGGGAAGACGGACCTCAGAGCCATCTGAAAAAGGCCGGTACCCCTACCATGGGAGGCTTGTTCATGATAGGCGCTATAGTGGTAACGGCACTCATAGTTGAAGGAATGAGCAAGGACATTCTTGTTTTGATTCTGGCAGCGGTCGGGTTCGGAGCCATCGGATTTATTGATGATTTCATCAAGGTTGTTCTGAAAAGAAATCTGGGACTTAGGGCATATCAGAAAATGGCTCTTCAGATTGCCGTGGCTGCAGCTTTGGCAGTATATCAGCTCAAAGTATCGGCTTTCGGAACGCATGTGTATATTCCGATAGCGGATATAAATGTAAATTTCGGAATAATGTATATTCCGTTTATAGTATTTGTTACAGTTGCTATGGTAAACAGCGTAAATCTTACAGACGGACTGGACGGACTGGCTTCGGGCGTTACTATTCCTGTATGCCTGTTCCTGGGAATGACAGCTGTAGGCTTTGCCTACGAAGGGCTTGGAGTCTTTGCGGGTGCTGTGGCGGGTGCCTGCTCGGGTTTTCTTGTTTATAACCATAAGCCTGCAAAAGTATTTATGGGAGATACAGGCTCTCTGGCTCTGGGCGGTGCGATTTCCGCGGTTGCCGTACTTATGAATATGACAATGATTATACCTGTAGTCGGCATGGTGTTTGTTGCCGAAGCTGTTTCTGTAATTATTCAGGTATATGTATATAAAACTTCAAAAAGACGTGTGTTTAAAATGGCTCCGCTGCATCACCACTTTGAGCTTTCCGGATGGAGCGAGGTAAAAGTGGTGTGGGTATTCAGCGCAGTATCGGTGGTTCTTTGTATTATCGGCGCATTAATCATTTGGTAGAGAAAGGTGAACAGATGGAACTTAAAGATAAAACGGTGATTGTTGCAGGTGTCGGAAAAAGCGGCATTGCTGCGGCAAATACACTGATAAACAGGCAGGCTCAGGTTTTTCTGTATGATAAAAAGGAAGAATCCGAAATTTCTGAGGAAGTCAGGAATATGATCTCGGATTGGAATATAGAATGCTTCTGGGGGAAAATTCCGGAAAAGAGCAGAAAATTTGATTATATGGTTATCAGCCCGGGAATTCCTCTGGATGAGGACATAGCGGTTTTCGGCAGAGAAAACTGCGGGGAGATGCTGGGGGAACTGGAACTGGCATATCGTCTGTCCAAAGGAAATTATATCGGCATAACCGGAACAAACGGAAAGACAACCACCACCAGTCTTGTGGGTGAAATACTTGAGAGAGGCGGCAGGGAAACTTTTGTTGTGGGGAATATCGGCAGCCCGGTTGTGGAAGCTGCGGAGAAATCCACGGACGACAGCTGGTTTGCGGCAGAGCTTTCCAGTTTCCAGCTTGAAACAGTAAAATACTTCAAAGCAAAAGTATCAGCCGTGCTTAACGTTACACCGGATCATCTCAACAGGCATAAGACTATGGAGGCATATGCCGGTGCCAAGGCAAGGGTTTTCGAGAACCAGACAAAAGATGATTATTTCGTGGTAAATATGGACTGCGAAGCCTCATGGAAACTGGCAGGAAAATGTCCTGCAAAGGTTGTGCCTTTTTCCAGGAAGGAGATACTGGATTTCGGATGTTATGTAAGAAATGAAAATATTGTAATTAAGGACGAAAGCGGAGAAGAAAAAATCGTCTGCGGATGCGGTGAACTTCAGATACCCGGGGCGCATAATCTGGAAAACGCTCTGGCTGCGGCTGCAATGTGTTATTTTTCCGGGGTTGAGATTCCTGTAATAGCCGAGGGCCTGAGAGCTTTTGAAGGTGTAGAACACAGAATAGAATTTGTTTCGGAGATTGAAGGCGTGAAGTATTACAACGACTCTAAAGGAACAAATACAGATGCCTCAACAAAAGCAATCGAGGCATTGAAAAGAAACATCATCCTGATTGCGGGAGGCTACGACAAAAAAGAAGATTTCGGACCTTTTGTAAAAAACTTTGACGGAAGGGTTAAGCATATGTATCTTATAGGAGTTACGGCTCCTATCATAGCTGAAGCCTGCGATAAGGCGGGTTTTAAAAATTATACATTTAAGGAAAATATGGAGCAGTGCGTACAGAGCGCATATGATATGGCAGAAGAAGGAGATACGGTTCTGCTTTCGCCGGCCTGCGCAAGCTGGGGAATGTATAACAACTATGAAGAAAGAGGAAGACATTTTAAAGAATGCGTGAAAGCTTTGGGAGGAAAATAAATGTCAAACCGAAAAAACGGTGATTTTATTTTAATATTTACTGTTGCCATTTTAGTAATTTTCGGGATAGTAATGGTTTTCAGCGCAAGCTACTATACAGCCCTTAATTCCGAAGGCGACGCATACTACTATCTGAAAAAAGTTATCATGTGGGCGATAATAGGCACCGGAATCATGATCGGGGCAAGCCATATTCCGTATAAGGCTTTCGGCAGACTGTCCCCGATAATACTTGCGGTTTCTTTTGTTCTGCTTCTGCTGATATGGACACCTCTCGGTGTGGAAATCAATGAAGCCAAAAGATGGATAGGTGTGGGCGGAATAACCATCATGCCGGGTGAAATTGCAAAGCCTGCGATGGCAATTTTTGCATCATGGTATCTCAGCAGGAAACCGAACAGGATAAAATCATTCTTTGACGGAATCCTTCCGGTACTTGTGATTATGGTTGTCTTTGCGGTTCTGATATTGAAACAGCCTAATATGAGTACTGCTGTTACCCTGTGCGGTATAGTAGTATGTATCATGATAGCGGCAGGAATAAAAATCAGATATCTGATGGGCGTGTTTGCGCTGGGATTGTCAGCGGTTTTGGTGCTTATTGCTGTAGAACCTTACAGAATGGCCAGATTTACAAGCTTTCTGGATCCTTTTGCGGATCCTCTCGGCACAGGATTCCAGGCTGTGCAGTCGCTGCTGGCTCTGGGATCGGGCGGTCTGTTCGGAGTAGGTCTGGGCAAGAGCATTCAGAAGACCTTATATCTTCCTGAGCCTATGAATGACTTTATTTTCTCTATAATAGGGGAAGAACTGGGGTTCATCGGCTGTCTGCTGCTTCTTACAGTATATATTGTTCTCATATGGAGAGGAATCCATATTGCGATAAATGCAAAAGATATGTTTGGAATGCTTTTGGCTACGGGTATCACATCTATGATAGCGCTTCAGGTTATATTTAACGTGGCTGTTGTTACATCATCAATGCCTCCGACGGGTGTTTCGCTTCCGTTTGTAAGCTGGGGAGGAAATTCGCTGGCGATATTGATGGGCAGTGCGGGCATTCTGGTAAATATTTCAAAAAATTCAGTGCGATATTAAAGAGGTACAGAAATTGAAGGTTATAATGGCATGCGGAGGAACCGGAGGGCACATTTATCCGGCTCTGGCAATAGCAGATACAATAAAAATGAAAAACCCCGATGCGGAAATTATTTTCATAGGAACCCTGAGGGGAATGGAAAATGAAATTGTTCCGGCACACGGATATCAGATAAAGGCTATTCCTGCAAGCGGAATAAAGAGAAAAAAGATATGGAAAAATGTTAAGACCTGTAAAGATACTCTCGAAGGGTATTCACAGGCCAAGGCTATTATGAAAAGTTTTAATCCGGACCTGGTTATCGGCACGGGCGGCTATGTATGCGGTCCGGTGGTCAGGGCAGCCCACAAGCTGGGGATAAAGACGGCTATTCATGAGCAGAATGCTTTTCCGGGAATGACAAATAAAATACTGTCAAGATATGCAGACAAAGTTTTTTTGAGCTTTGATGAATCTCGAAAGTATTTTAAAAGAGACAAAGACATGTATCTGACAGGAAATCCTCTCAGAAGGGGATTTGTGATGAGCGACAAAAAGGTTGCCCGGGACAGGCTTGGAATTGCTGACGGTGAAATGGTGGTTCTGTGCTTCGGGGGAAGCCTGGGCTCTCCAAGAATTAATGAACTGATGACTAAGATGATAGAGGTTTTCAACGGCGTGGAAGGTGTTTCAATATTCTTCGTGACGGGAAAAACCCACTTTGCTCAAATAAATGAAAAACTCTCCGAGTCTGTCGGAGAAATAAAGAAAAATGTAAGGCTGTTCGAATACATTGAAAACATGCCTGAATATATGGGGGCGGCTGATGTTATTATCAGCAGAGCCGGAGCGCTTACTGTTGCGGAGCTGACGGCCTGCGGAAAACCGGCTATTCTTATTCCATCCCCTTATGTTACTGGAAATCATCAGTATTTCAATGCCAAGGTGATGTCTGATAAAGGCGCGGCGGTTTTGATTGAAGAGAAGGATCTTAATGACGACGAGGTTATCGGTGTTATTTCACAGATGCGTTCAAACGGAGAAATGCTGAGGAATATGGAAAAGAGCAGCAGATTGCTGGCTAAAACCGATGCGGCAGAAAAGATTTACAACGAGTTAAAGGAATTTTTGAAGCAGTAGTATTGAAAAGGTGTTATGAGAGAATATAATGACATGGAATTTCAGGAATTTGCAGCTGAACAGGCGGATTCTACCGGGGATACGTCTCCGCATATCCCGGAAAAAATGAGTGTGGATGAAAGACAGGCCATAAGAAGAAAAAAACGTCTCAGGAGAAGAAGACGTTTTATAGCGATTGTTCTGATAATTATTCTCGGGACTGCGGGTTTCGGTATTTTGACATATATAGATAAAAAAGGACTTGCGGATGTGGAAACCATAGTGGTTGAAGGCAACGTTTACTACGACACGGTGTCTGTTCTGGAAACCTCCGGCGCAGTGACAGGAGAGGGCCTGTTATCGCTGTCGAGTAAAAAAATCAGATCAAATCTGGAGACACTGCCTTATATAAAATCTGTTAAGATAACAAAGAAGCTGCCCCACACGTTAAAAATAACTGTGGCGGAAAGAATACCGGAGTATGCAGCGTATTTCGGGGGATTTTTTGTTTATCTCGACGATGAGATGGTAATGCTGGAAAAAAGGAATGAGGCAGGAGACCTTAAAATAGTGGAAGGATTTGTTCCTGAGAAATTCGAACCGGGAGAGGTTTTTGCGCCGGAAGACAGCAAAAACTTCAGTCTGGCAGTTAAGCTTGCGGATTCTATCAAAGAAAAAGGCCTGACTGTTTACAAGGTTTCATTCAGGAATGGTCTGATGAGAGTATATTTCAGCAAGAATATAGTCTGCGAAGGCACATATGATAATCTGATGAAGTACATAACTGAACTCAACGAAATACTGTATTCGCTGAGCACTCAGAAAATTGAAAGAGCTACTATTTATATCGGGGATAACGGCTATATATCCTTCAGCCCTAAGATTGAATAAAATGAGGAGTATTGAGGACAAATGACAGGCAACAGAAAAAAGAAGATATCGGGATACATACTTGTATGTGTACTCACCATGGCAATAGGTTTTTTGATAGTGCTTCAGATTAAAACCACAGCCCAGACCGGGAATTATGCCGGGGGCATGATATCTCTTGCTCAGGCTCAGGCATCCGCTGCGGAGCTTAACAAAGTGAAGTATGAAAAGGAGGCTCTTCTGGAGGAACTCAAGAGTCTTGAGGATCAGGTTAAAGAGTACGAAAACTCGGCAACGGATGAGAATTCTATTCTTCAGGAAAAAAACAGAGAAATAGAAAAATACAGAATGGCCTCCGGTGTTACGGATGTGACCGGAAAAGGCGTGTCGGTTTTCATTGACGATCCTCAGGCACAGCCGGGAGTTAAGCAGGAAAGCATTATCACGTATAACTATGAGCTGCTGCTTGTTCTGGTAAATAAAATGAGAGAAGCGGAGGCTGAGGCTATTTCAATTAACGGTCAGAGAATAACCGCTTATACGGAGATCAGTCTGGCGGGAAACAATATTAATATAAACGGAGTAGCTACGGCGCCACCGTATGAGGTGAAAGCCATAGGAAATCCTACAACTCTTGAGTCAACTCTGAGCATAAGATACGGTATACTGTATTCGATGCAGAATGAGTATGGGCTTCATGTGTCCCTGACTCCGGAGGAAGAAGTTCACATACCCAGATATTCCGGTGTTATTTCGTTTGACTATGCGCAGGCTGCTGAGTAGGTGGCGAAATGAAGTCAATAGTAAGGAATACAGGCATTTTCATATTCTGTCTTATTCTGGGGCTGTGTATAACTGTGCAGACGAAAACTACAAACAGCGAACATGCATTCGTGTCCGCCAAGGTGCTGTCTGACAATGAAGTGTCAATGGCTGCAGAAAAAGAAGAAATTGAAAGACTTAAAGGTTTGATTGAGGAAACAGAGCAGACTCTGGAATATTATAAATCTGAATATGTGTCGGCTTCGGAGATTGCTGCTCAGGTTGAGATAAACTACGAAGATGCGAAAATGACTGCGGGCTTTACAGATGTAAGGGGACCCGGAATCAGCATCTTTTTGGATGATGGAGTCAGAGACTTATATGAATGGGAAAATGCAAATGATATTATAGTGCATGACCTTGATATTATGATAATAATAAACGAGCTGATAAAGGCCGGTGCGGAGGCAATATCGATTAACGGAGAACGGTATGTCCCCGCCACGGAAATCTCCTGTTCCGGTCATACGGTAAAAATCAACGGGAGAACCCATGCAAGGCCTTTTTATATATATGCTGTGGGGGATCAGTCTACTCTTCATTCGGCAATGACGGTGCCGGGAGGATACGGAGATCTGCTGATGGAGTACGGACTGATATTCAACGTAGAAAAATCCGATTCCGTGATAATTCCTGCATATAAAGGAAGTTTGAGTATGAATTATATGATATTAGAAGAAGAGGAGGGAGAATAAATGTTTGTTGCTGTTATTGCGGGATTGGCGGGAGGTATAATTTTAGGTTTACTGCTGGATGTTGCATATCCGGTGGCTTTATCTTTTTATATTACGGTAGGTCTGCTTGCCGCTCTGGACTCTGTGTTCGGTGCATTAAGAGCGCATATGGAGGGGAAATACAACACCATCATTTTCCTGACAGGATTCATATGCAATGCGGCTTTGGCTGCACTTCTGGCATGGCTGGGAGATAAACTGGGTGTTCCGCTTTATTATGCCGCAATTATTGTGTTCGGCGGAAGATTGTTTAACAATTTCGCGGTAATCAGACGTATTGTTATTGAAAAGTATTTTGTTAAAAAAAGTGAATAATTTTTCATTTTTTAAAGTAGCAAAAGATTTTTTTTTGTGATATACTACTGACATATATACGGTAACAGGAGGTTACTTTTATGCTGCAATTTGAAGAAAATCAGGGAAATTTAGCAAAGATTAAAGTAGTTGGTGTTGGCGGTGGTGGAAACAACGCTGTAAATAGAATGATAGAAGCAAAACTGCAAGGAGTAGATTTTGTTGCGGTCAACACTGACAAACAGGCTCTCGACAAGTCAATGGCTGAAACAAAAATACAGATAGGCGAAAAGCTCACAAAAGGCCTGGGCGCAGGTGCAAATCCTGAAGTTGGCCAGAAGGCTGCTGAAGAAAGTATGGAAGAAGTATCAAATATCATTGCGGGTTCCGATATGGTATTTATCACTGCCGGAATGGGCGGCGGAACAGGTACAGGCGCAGCTCCTCATATCGCTAAGCTTGCGAAGGAAATGGGAGTTCTTACAGTAGGCGTTGTTACAAAGCCATTTACTTTTGAAGGAAAAAGAAGAAGAGAAAATGCCGAAGAAGGCATCAAGCTTTTAAAACAGAACGTAGATTCACTGGTAGTTGTTCCTAATGACAAACTTTTACAGACATCGGAAAGAACAACTTCTGTTAAAGAAGCATTCAACAAAGCGGACGAAGTTCTGAGACTGGGCGTTCAGGGCATTTCAGATCTGATTTGCGAAGAAGGCCTCATCAATCTCGACTTTGCCGATGTAAAATCCATAATGCAGGACAAGGGCATTGCTCATATGGGCGTTGGAAACGGCAAGGGAGACAACCGTGTAGAAGAAGCCGTTAAGAGTGCTATCGAAAGCCCGCTGCTTGAAACATCCATTAACGGAGCGAAGGCAATCCTTCTCAACGTTTGCGGCGGAGACGATCTTACAATGCTTGAAGTTAATCAGGCTGCCGAAATCATCGAGCAGGCTGCAGACAGAGATGCATCCATCATTTTCGGTTTCTCAAGCAAGGAAGAAATGGAAGGCGAACTGAGAATCACGGTTATCGCAACAGGATTCGAAGATACCAGCGAAGACGGACCTATGTCAATCTTCGGAAGCATTCCTAACGATACTCCTGCAGGTGAAGTTCACAAGAGACAGGACAACGATTTCCCGATTCCTGACTTCTTATCACCGAAAGGATTTTAGGCATACATAGCCGCAGGGAACAGACTAAGTTAATTTCGGACAGGTTATCAGGGACAGACGATTTAGTCTGTCCCTGATTTAGTCTGTCCATTAAGAAACTGTATAATAATTAGAAGGATACTGAAAATGGTCACTAGAATTACTTCAAAAGACAATTTTGTAATAAAAAGGCTGAAGCAGCTGGAATCCCGCAAATACAGAGACAGACTGGGAATGTTTGTTCTGGAAGGACCCTCTGTAATAGAAGAAAGTATCAGAGAGAATATCGGTCTGGAATTCGCCTTATACAGTGACAGCTTCATACAAAACGGAGCTGCTGGAAATATAATCCGGGGACTTGAAGGAAGAGGAGTGCCGGTTTACAGCGTGGAGGACCGGATGTTTGCGGCCGTATCGGGAACGGAAACCCCTCAGGGAATTCTTGCGGCGGCGCGAAAGCCTGAATGGGACAGTTCCGTGCTGGAAAAGCCGGGAGCAAATTTCATAGTACTGGACAGGGTGGCTGATCCGGGAAACATGGGAACCATAATCCGTACTTCTGAGGCCGCCGGATTTGAAGGAATTGTGGTGATTAAAGGCTCCGCGGATCCTTACAGCGGCAAGGTGTCCAGAGCTGCGGCGGGAGCGCTTATGAGAATGCCGGTGTTTTATGCCGCTTCGGGCAAAGAACTCGTAGATATGATGAAAAAGAACGGCAAAAGGACTGTATGTACCGATCCCAGAAGCAGCGTATACTATTATGATATTGACATATCCCGTGATACTGCTATTATTATAGGGAATGAGGCTTCGGGCGTAAGCGGGGAAATATTTGAAAATGCGGATCTTACCGCAGGTATTCCCATGGAGGGAAAGACGGAATCCCTCAATGCGGCGGTGGCTTCATGCATACTTATGTATGAATCGTTAAGACAAAGAAATAAGCAGAATACTGCGTTATAGAAATAAATTGAAAGGGGAAATCCTCATGCAAGATCAGTTAAAAGCTATTTTAGAGAGTGCAGAAGCAAGTATTGCCAAAGCATCTACAAAGGAAGAAATCGAAAAAATAAGGGTAGACTTTCTGGGCAAAAAAGGTAAGCTGACCGGAATATTAAAATCCATGGGCGGATTATCAAAAGAAGAAAGACCTGTAATAGGCAAGCTGGCAAATGAAGTAAGGGAAAACATAGAAAACATGATTGCCGAGGCTTCGACGGCTGTTAAGGAAGCGGGAAAGGCTATTAAAATTAAAGAAGAAACCCTTGACGTTACAGTTCCGGGCATAAAAAGAAAGCTGGGAGCCAAGCATCCTATAAGCGTTACTATAGATGAAATTACTAAGATATTTATGTCTATGGGTTTCAGCGTTGCCGACGGACCTGAGGTTGAGACTGTGTTTAACAATTTCGACGGTCTGAATGCTCCTCAGAATCATCCGTCCAGAGATCTGACAGATACATTCTATATTGCGGATCAGGAAAACGTTCTCCTCAGAACACAGACTTCAACAGTACAGATAAGAACACTTCTCGAACAGGAGCCTCCTATCAAGATAATCTCACCGGGCAGATGCTTCAGATGTGATACTCCGGATGCAACTCATTCACCGATGTTCCATCAGGTGGAAGGTCTGGTGGTAGGCGAGGGAATTACTATGGCTGATTTAAAAGGAACCCTGGATGCTTTTGTAAAACAGCTGTTCGGACCGGAAACAAAGACAAAGCTCAGACCTCATCACTTCCCGTTCACAGAGCCTTCGGCAGAGGTTGATGTATCCTGTTTCAAGTGCGGAGGAAAAGGCTGCAGCGTATGCAAGGGCAGCGGTTGGATTGAAATTCTCGGAGCAGGTCTTGTGCATCCTAACGTGCTTAAGGTCGGCGGTATCGATACCGAAAAATACAGCGGATTCGCATTCGGCATGGGCGTTGAGAGAGTTGCAATGTTAAAATATGAAATCGACGATATAAGACTTCTTTACGAAAATGACATGCGTTTCATAGAACAGTTCAAGTAGGAGGATTCAGATGTTAGTACCTATCAGTTGGCTTAACGAATATATAGATTTAAAAGATATAAAGCTGAGTGAATATTGCGATAAAATGATAATGTCCGGCTCAAACATCGAAGAAGCATATAAGGTGATGAGCGGAATAGAGGGCATCGTGCTCGGCAAAGCGGTAAAAGTTGAAAAGCATCCCGAGGCGGATAAGCTTTACGTGGTGCAGGTTGATGTGGGATCGGAAGTTGTACAGATAATAACCGGAGCTTCAAACGTTTCGGAGGGGTCGGTAATTCCTGTGGTTCTTGACGGGGGAGTTCTCCCTGACGGAAGAAAGATAGAGAAAGGAAAGCTGAGAGGCCTCGAATCAAACGGTATGCTCTGCTCCGCCCAGGAACTCGGCTGTGAGGACAAGGTTATACCTGTTGCGGTTAAAGACGGAATATGGATTCTGGAGGATCTGGGTTTTGAACCCGGTTCTGATTTCGCGGAAAAATATCAGACGGAAGAAGACGTGGTTGATTTCGAAATAACACCTAACCGTCCTGACTGCCTCTGCATGCTCGGAATGGCAAGAGAAGCGGCTGCAGTGTTTGAAAGACCGCTTAAATATCCGGAAATTAAGATCAGCAGCGAAACAGATGACGTTAAAGATTACATAGATGTAGAAATAAAAAGACCGGACTTATGCAGCAGATATGTTGCAAGAGTCGTGAAAGATGTCAAGGTTGCCCAGTCTCCGTGGTGGATGCAGAAGAGACTTATGGCTGCAGGTGTAAGACCTATCAACAATATCGTTGACATTACAAACTATGTAATGCTCGAATACGGAACCCCGCTCCACGCTTTTGATATCAACACCGTTGAAGGCAGAAAGATTATTGTTGATGTCGCTGCGGACGGAGAAAAATTCGTTACACTTGACGGAGCAGAAAGAACACTGGACAAAGACAGTCTGCTTATTAATGATACAAAGAAAGGCATAGCTCTCGCAGGAATAATGGGCGGATTAAATTCCGAAATCGAAGACGATACCAATACAATTCTCATCGAAGCGGCATGCTTTGATCCTGACGGAACAAGAAGAACAGCTAAGATGGCAGGCATGAGAACAGAGGCTTCCTCAAGGTTTGAAAAAGGCGTTGATGCCAACTTATGCAGAACAGCAGCAGACAGAGTTTGTCAGCTTATCGAACAGCTGAATGCCGGCACTGTTGTAAAAGGAGCTGTAGATGTATATCCTGAAGAAGTCAAGGCTCCTGTGACAAAAGTAAGAAAAGACAGAGTAAACCATCTTCTGGGAATAAATCTTTCTACTGAAGAAATGAAGGAAATATTTGAAAAGCTGGAAATGAATGTTGAAACAGACGGCGATATAATGACTGTAACACCTCCAACCATAAGATTTGATCTTCTTGAGGAAATAGATTACGTGGAAGAGGTTGCCAGAATATACGGTTACGACAATCATCCTTCAACACTGCCTTCGGGTGCTCAGGTTGCTTCAAAGCTTCCTGAGAGAGAAATCGAAGATCTTATTAAGGATAAACTCATGGGAATGGGACTTAATGAAATCCAGACATATTCGTTTGTAAGCCCAAGAGGCGTAGATAAGATTCTGGTTGACGAAGACAGCTACATGAGAGATTTTGTTAAGCTCATCAATCCTCTAGGTGAAGAAAACAGCGTAATGAGAACAACTCTCATTCCAAATATGCTTGAGGTTCTTGAAAGAAACAATGCAAGATACATTGACAAGGTTGAAGCATTTGAACTGGGAAGGCTCTTCCTTAACGCATTCAAGACCTCTGAAGGACTTCCTAAGGAACCTAAATCCCTTTCAGTGGGAATGTACGGCAGGGACTGCGATTTCTATAGACTGAAAGGCGTTGTAGAAACTCTGCTGACAGAACTGGGAATCACGGGAGAAGAATACAAAGCAGTTAAAGACAATAATACCTTCCATCCGGGCAGATGCGCATCCGTTTCAAAAGACGGCGAGGTAATCGGTATCTTCGGTGAAGTTTCATATGCGGTAGTGGAACAGTATAATCTTCCGGAGAGAGTATATGTGGCAGAGCTGGATTTCGAAAAGCTCTTCAAACTCTGTGATCTGGAAATTCTGTACAAGCCTATTCCGAAATATCCGGCTATAGAAAGAGATATTGCTCTGGTAGTTAAGGACGAAACCGAATCCGGAGAAATATTAAAGGTCATCAGAGAAAACGGCGGAAATCTTCTCGAAAAAGCAGAGCTGTTTGACATCTATAAAGGAAAGCAGGTTCCTGAAGGATACAAGAGCATGGCATATGCTTTGAGATACAGGGATTTGACAAAGACTCTGACGGACGAGGAAATATCAAAGCCTCACGAAAAGATTCTGGCAGCTTTGAAAGAAGCATTCGGAGCATCTTTAAGAGAAGAATAGAAATATTGTTTATACCGGCCGGCGGCATGATGCTGCCGGCTCTTTTTATTCTCTTTTGGGGTGAAATTTGAGGCTTTTCAAAATTTTATTGCCATAGACTGCAGTGAGATTGTATAATAAAAGTTACAACTAATAGAAGAGGAGGGGTTTTTCCATGGGAAGTGAAAAAAATAACTCGGTAAGGGTAAGTATATACGGAAAACAGTACAATATTGCCGGGAAGGCTTCCCGGGGGGATATTCTCCGTTATGCAAAATATGTTGATGATAAACTGGAACTGCTGCTGGGGGGAAGACAGCGGCCGCTTACAGTTGATATAATGACGCTTGCCGCCATGAATATTGCGGAGGACTTATACAGCGTTAAAGCCGACAGGGACGAGGCTCTTGAGATAATAAAAGAGAAAGACAGAGAAATAGAAGGTTATAACCGTTTGTGGGATAAGGCAAAAGACGGGTATAAAAATGCTAAGCAGGATTACGAAGGCGCCAGAGAAGAAATCCTCAGTATCGAGGAGGAGTGCGAGTCGGCAAGGCGGGAGGCGGCAAGACTGGATGAGGAAAACCGTGTGCTCAGGGAAAAAGTGAAAAATCTCACGGAAGAAATAGATAATCTGAGAAATGCGAACCTCCAGATGCAGCTTTTCATACCGCCGGGATATTCGGGGTACAATACAGAAGGCGAGCCTGCGGCAGAATCGAACAGAATTCCGGTGAAGAAGCCTGCAGGATACAACCGAAAGAAGAAAAAGAACAGGCATAAGAAAAAAAGCAGGGGTTGATTATGAACGACAGATCGTTAAGAGTACTTGAATTTAATAAAGTCAGAGAGCTGCTTGCGGATCAGGCTGTATCGGGAGCCGCAAAAAAACTGGCGCTTAAGCTGGAGCCTTCGGATGATGTTCGCGAAATAGAATATCTGCAGAAGGAAACTTCCGAGGCTGCAGCCGTGATAGTGCAGAAGGGAACAATCCCTATAGGCGGAATAAATGAAATAGTCCATTTTGTGAAGCTTGCGGAAAAAGGCGGGACCCTTTCTCCGAAAGAACTGCTGGAAATCAAGCAGAATCTTTATACGGCAAGAAACATTGTCTCCCATCTCAAAAGTGATGTGGAGCCGGGCAGGATAATCGCCGATTATGCGGCGGGAATTACCGTCTGCAAAAGAGAGGAAGAGGAAATAGACAGATGCATTCTGTCCGAGGACCAGATTGCCGACGGAGCCAGTGCAGAACTGAGGAGCATACGCAGAGCAATAATACGAAAAAATGAAGAGCTCAGAGCAAAGATGAGCCATATAATTCAATCCAGGGACAACAAGGATATCCTTCAGGACAGTATAATAACCATCAGACAGGGAAGATATGTTATCCCAGTAAAGCAGGAGCACAGAGGCCGGGTGGCCGGAATAGTACACGATCAGTCAGCTACAGGAGCAACTCTGTTCATAGAGCCTCAGGCAATAGTAAATCTCAACAATGAGATGAGAGAGCTTCAGCTCAAAGAAGAGGCTGAGGTGGCAAGGATACTGCAGATGCTGTCGGGAATGGTGGCTGTGCAGTCAAACGGGATTATCGCAAATCAGGAAATTCTCGTCAAACTGGATTTTGCTTTTGCCAAGGCAAAGCTTGCGCTTCAGATGAAGGCAATTGAGCCGGTTCTGAACGATGACGGCTATATAATAATCAAAGAGGGCAGGCATCCTCTTATCGACAGAAAAACGGTAGTGCCTATGAGTGTCAGTCTGGGAAAGGATTACGATACTCTCGTAATTACCGGGCCGAATACCGGAGGAAAAACCGTAACACTGAAAACCGTGGGACTGATGGTTCTTATGACTCAGGCAGGGCTTCACATTCCTGCAGAAATCGGAACCAGGATGACGGTGTTTAAAGAGGTTTTTGCCGATATAGGGGACGAGCAGAGCATAGAGCAGAGCCTGAGCACGTTTTCGTCTCATATGAAAAACATAGTGGATATTGTCAGCAAGGCCGGCCTGGACTGCCTTGTTCTGCTGGATGAACTGGGAGCCGGAACAGACCCTACGGAAGGGGCTGCCCTGGCTATTTCGGTACTGGATTACCTGCTGGGGAGAGGAGCCAAAACCATGGCTACCACCCATTACACTGAGCTGAAAAAATATGCTCTCACTACCCGAAACGTGGAAAACGGATGCATGGAATTCGATGTAAACACACTGAGTCCTACTTATAAGCTGATTATCGGGATGGCAGGCAAATCCAACGCATTTGAAATTTCCGAAAAGCTGGGACTTCCGGCGGAGCTGATAGGCGAAGCGAAAAAACTCCTTGAAAAGGGAGATATTGAGTTTGAGGACCTGATATCAGAAATCGCTATGGACAGAAAACGCGCGGAAGAGGAGCGGGACGAAGCAGTTCTTATTAATATAGAATTGAAAAAAATGCGGGAGGATCTCGAAAAGCAGAAGGAAAAATTTGCCGTTCAGAAGGAGAAAATAATGGCCAGGGCCAAAGAAGAGGCCAGGGACATGGTTAAGGAGATGAAGGAATTTTCGGACAATGTTTTCAAAGAGCTCAGAGAGCTTGAGAAAATAAACGATCCGAAGGCCAGAAACCGCAAATTCGAAGAGGTCAGAAAAAAGGTAAAAGGCAAATCGGAAGAGTATGCTCAGAACCTGGACAAAAAGGAAAACAGAAATCCTATAGGAATCAGCGAACTCAGACCTGGAGTATATGTATATCTGGTAAATATTGACCAGGAAGGAACAGTTCTGACAGAGCCGGACAGCAAAGGTGATCTTATGGTGCAGGTGGGCCTTATGAAAGTAAGCGCCAATGCAAAGGATCTTCAGAAACTTAAGGACGCGCCTTCGGAAAAGCAGATCAGGTCAAAATATGCAGCTATGTATAAGGAAAAGACTGCGAATGTAAGCACCAGCTTTGATGTAAGGGGCAACAATCTTGACGCTGCGGAGGTCTTGGTGGATAAATATATTGATGATGCCTTTATGGCAGGTCTGAAGCAGGTTACAATTATTCACGGCAAGGGCGAAGGTGTTCTCAGAGAGGGTCTTAAATCCCTGTTTAAGAAGAACCGGCATGTGGACAAGTTTAGACCGGGAATGATAAATGAAGGAGGGGCAGGAGTAACAGTTCTTCTGCTAAAGTAGGTGAGCGGATGATATATGCGGTGAGCGCCTGCCTTCTGGGAGAAAACTGCAAGTACAACGGAGGCAGCAATTATAACGAAAAAGTGTCTGAACTGTGCAGAGGAAAGCGCTGCATTGCAATCTGTCCGGAAATCCTGGGTGGTCTTGAAATTCCCCGGGCTCCGTCGGAAATATCCGGAGGAACCGGAAAAGGCGTACTAGAGGGACAGGCTGCGGTCGTAAGCCGCGAAGGCGCTGATGTGACCCGGAAGTTTCTTCTGGGAGCATATTCTGCGTTAGAAGAGGTGATTGAGGCTGCGGGCGAAGGAGAAGAGATTGCCGCAATTATGAAAGCTAAAAGTCCTTCATGCGGCAGCGGACTGATATACAGCGGACAGTTTGACGGTACTCTTGTACCGGGAGACGGCGTAACGGCGGCACTATTTAAAAGCAAAGGAATAAAAGTTCTTACCGAACTTGAGATATAGAAAAGAGGTAAACAAATGACAGATTTTAAACAGCAGGTAGCAGAGGCTTTAAAAGAGAAGACCGAAGGCCTTGAACTTAATGAAATTACAGGGATGATAGAAATTCCGCCAAACAGCGAAATGGGAGATTTTGCATTTCCGTGCTTTAAACTGGCAAAGACAATGAGAAAAGCGCCTAATCTTATTGCGGAAGGCATTGCCGGAGAATTATCGGAAGCGGAGACTTTCGAAAAGGTAGAAAACAAGGGAGGATACGTAAACTTCTTTCTTAATAAAAAGGCAGTGGTTCAGTCAACCCTTGAGGAAGTAATGGATAAGGGCGCAAAATACGGCGGAAGCAGTGTCGGCGCAGGAAAAAAAGTAATTGTCGAATACTCCTCACCGAACATTGCAAAACCGTTCCACATCGGGCATATAAGAAGTACAGTTATCGGGAACGCAATTTACAAAATCTACGATTTTCTGGGCTATGAGACAATCAGAATCAATCATCTCGGCGATTACGGAACACAGTTCGGGAAAATGATAGTGGCTTACAGAAAATGGGGAAATAAAGAAGAAGTGGAAAATGAGCCGATAAAAACTCTTCTCGGTCTGTATGTAAAGTTCCACGAAGAGGCAGAAGCGCATCCGGAGCTTGAGGATGAGGCAAGGGAAGTATTTAAAAAACTGGAAGACGGCGAAGCGGAAGAGGTTGAACTCTGGAAGTGGTTCAGAGAGGAAAGCCTCAAGGAATTCAGCCGTGTATACGACATGCTCGGAATTACATTTGATTCGTATGCGGGAGAAAGCTTCTACTCCGACAAGATGGACAGAATTACGGATATGATGGCCGAAAAGGGTCTTCTTCAGAAGTCAGACGGTGCTGAAATTGTAGACCTGTCCGAATACGGAATGAGCCCGGCATTAATCAGAAAGAAGGACGGATCAACTCTCTATATCACAAGGGATATTGCCGCAGCGGTCTACAGAAAGGAACACTATAACTTTGACAAGAATATATATGTTGTTGCGGCACAGCAGAATCTGCATTTCCAGCAGTGGTTCAAAATAATAGAATTAATGGGATTCGACTGGGCGGATCAGTGCGTTCACATCAATTTCGGGCTTGTAAGCCTTGACGACGGAACTATGTCTACAAGAAAAGGAAAGGTTGTCTTTCTTGAAGATGTTCTCAACAGAGCTGTGGAAAAGACTGCAGAAATTATCAAAGAGAAAAATTCCGGATGTGAGGATATAGACAAGGTGGCAAAACAGGTAGGTATCGGCGCTGTTGTTTTCCAGGAACTTTCCAACAACCGAATAAAGGATTACACATTCTCGTGGGATAAGGTTCTCAACTTTGAAGGAGAAACAGGACCTTATGTGCAGTATACACATGCCAGAGCCTGCAGCGTACTCAGAAACGCAAAGGTGAATATTGACACAAATGTGGATTACAGCTATATAACAGGGGAAAGCGCATATGAGCTTACCAAGCTTATTCTCAGATTCCCGCAGGTTGTTCAGGATTCGGCAGACAAATATGAACCGTCGGTAGCGGCAAGACATATTATTGACGTGGCTCAGGCGTTCAACAAGTTCTATCACGATGAACATATTATTGTTGAGAACGAAGAGGAGCAGAAAGCAAAGCTGCTGCTGGTTGATGCCGCAAGACAGACTCTTCTTAACGGTCTTTCTCTTCTGGGAATGGAAGCACCTGAGAGAATGTAGTATTTTTCGGAAAGGAACGATTTATATATGAGATATGAAGGCAATGTATTCAGACCTCCAAGCGAGGCATACAGCCTGATAGTTCAGGCCACTATCGGCTGCGCTCATAATGACTGCACCTTCTGCAGCATGTACAAAGATAAGAAATTCAGAATAAGGAATATTGAAGAGGTTCTTGAAGATTTTGATCTTGCAAGAATGAGATACAGATACATTGAGAAGGTATTTCTTGCGGACGGCGATGCTCTTGTTCTGCCGAATTCGAGCCTTTTGAGAATTTTAGACAAGATTCACACTACTCTGCCGGAATGTCAGCGGGTGGGAATCTATGCGGCTCCTCATGATATAATAAGAAAGACGCCTCAGGAACTCAGGGAACTCAGGGAAAACGGACTGGGAATAGCCTATATGGGTGTTGAGTCCGGAAGCGCTGAAATACTGAAGGCTGTAAAAAAAGGCGTTACCCCCGACGAAATGGTTGAGGCATGTCATAAGCTTAACGATGCCGGAATTCAGTCCTCGGTAACCTTCATTTCGGGACTTGGCGGGAAAGACAACTGGAGAGAGCATGCTGTTGAGTCCGGAAAACTTATCAGCAGAATGGAACCTTCGTATGTCGGTCTGCTTACGCTGATGGTTGAGCCGGAGGCTCCTCTTTATAAAGATATAACCACCGGAAAATTTGAACTCCTGTCGCCGGTAGAAGTGCTGATTGAGACGGCAGAGCTTATCAGGAACATTGATTTGAAAAAGAAATGCGTTTTTAGAAGCAATCATGCTTCGAACTACATTTCCCTCCGGGGAGATCTTCCTTATGACAAGGAAAAGCTGCTGAGCGGCATTGACAGTGCGCTGAAACACACCAGACTTATAAAGGATGAACGTTTCCGAATGCTTTAATTATTATCTTAGAGGAATTGTATGAAGATTTTGCTTACAACTTTAAATACAAAATACATTCATTCGAATCTGGCTTTAAAATACCTGTACGAAAGTGCAGGTATTTATCGTGATTTGCTGGAAATAAAGGAATTCACAATAAATAATGATGACATGTCCGTCTACATGGAGATTATGAGAGGCGGATACGATGCGGTGTGCTTTTCGTGCTACATATGGAATATAAGCCGGATTGAGGGCCTGATTAAAGACATTAAAAGATCCGATCCCGAAATTAAAATTATTGTGGGCGGGCCTGAGGTCAGTTATGACTCCGAAGAACTGCTTAACAGGGTTCCGGAAATAGATCTTGTCATTCGGGGCGAAGGAGACAAGGTGTTTTGCGGAGTGGTGGAGATGCTTGCGGAAGGTGTAAGGGATTTCGGGGAACGGATTATAACGGGTTCGCCGGCAGAGCCTGACGCAATTTCGTTTCCTTACACATCTTCAGACCCTGACCCGGATAAGATAGTTTACTACGAATCTGCCAGGGGCTGTCCGTACAGCTGCAGTTTCTGTCTTTCATCGGTGAGCAGAGGCGTGAGGCTTTTTCCCATGGAAAGGGTGAAAAAAGAACTTGAATATTTTCTTGAAAGAAAAGTCCGACAGGTGAAGTTTGTGGACAGAACCTTCAATGTTGATACGGAGCGGGCCGCTGAAATTATGAAATTCCTTATTGAAAATGATAACGGGGTTACGAATTTTCATTTTGAACTGTGCGGAGACAGGATTTCCGATGAAATGCTGGAGGCATTTGAAACAGCCCGTGAAGGACTTTTTCAGGTTGAAATCGGAGTTCAGTCCGCCCATGACAGAGTCCTTGAGGCATGCAGAAGAAAGGTTGATTTTGAAAAACTTAAAAAAAACACACTGAAGATTCTCTCCGGAAGAAATGTTCATGTTCATCTGGATCTTATTGCGGGTCTGCCTTATGAAACTTTCGCTGATTTCGGAGATTCGTTTAATCAGGTTTACGAACTGGGGCCGGACGACCTTCAGCTTGGTTTTTTAAAGCTGCTGAAAGGGACGGAAATAAGAAACCGGGCGGACGAGCATGGATACATATTCAGAGAAAGGGAGCCTTACGAAGTTATATCAAATAAATATATCAGTGCTGAGGAGATAATCCGATTAAAGATGATAGAAAATGTTCTGGAGCTTTATTACAACAAGCCGGGATTTCGAAGCACTCTGAAATACATGATTGAAAGCTCAGGGAAAACACCTTTTGAATTTTATGAAGATCTTGCTGTTTTTTATTATGAAGAGGGATACCATGCCGCATCGCAAAGCAAAAACGGGCTTTACGACATTTTGCGGAAATATATAGAGAAAAGCGGCTGCGGGCTTAATGAGGGTTTGAAGGAGCTTCTGCTTTATGATAGAATAAGCGTGGCATCGCCTTCTTCATTTTCGGACAGAGAGTATTCCGACAGAGTACACGAATATCTCCGCTCTGATTCCGGGGGCGAAGGAGAAGGAAATTCGTCAAAGGTGCTGATAAAAAAGGTTAATTACATGGCATTTGAATATAATGTGGATGAATTTGCCGCATATGGTACGGAACTGAGAAAAACCGGCGGCAAAAGGCTGCTTGTTTTTTATCCCGGCATAAAAGATGCCGGAGGCAGGGCTCTCTGCAGAAGAATATAGTGTAATCCGGAGGTGATTAAATTGGCAAGCAAAGTTGAAAAGTATTTCAAGGCGGCTTTGGACAAGATAGTTTTCATAAATTTAAGTGATGAATTCATAGACAGACATCAGAATCTCAGGTTCTTGAAGGGAATTCCTATTCCTGTTTCTCTGGACGTTCTCGAAAAAGAGGCGCAGAAAACCGGGAACGGAAAGATGGGATTTTCGCCGGCTGCTGCTGCCCAGGCTATGACTTTTGTTATAGGCGCTGATGCAAATTTCCCTTATGCGGAACAGTATAAAAGATTTCTCAAATACAATATTAAAGGACTGTACCTGGTTATGCTGGGAAGCGGTATAGACATGGCTCAAAGCGGAAAATATATGGAAGCGGCTATTCTTTTCAGAGCTACCGACATTTATGACAGATGGAGCAGAAAGGATGCGCCCATCGGAACCCCTGCTGTGAGAGATCCCAGACTTCCAGATTCGCCGGAAGCTCTCTATAATTATGCGAGAGCATGCAGAGACATTTATATGAATGAGGAAGAAGAGGATGCTGCGAAAAAGGCTGCTTTCAGGGAGGAATCTGTAAAAGCGTTCGAGAAGCTCACTAAAGAATTCCCGGATTATGACCAGAGCTATTATTTCCTGGGGTTCTTCTATATGAACAAAAAGCTTTATGCAGAAGCTAAGGAAGTGTGGACAAAGTTCCTGTCGCTTACAAAAGAAGAGGCAATGGCTGAGGATGTCAGGGAGAGAATGGGACAGGTTGACGATCTCATTATTTACGAAAAGGGATATCTTGAGGTAATGAACGACAGAGCGCAGAACGGTCTTGATATTCTGTTGCCTCTTTACGAAAAATATAAGGAGTGGTGGAATCTTCTGTTCTTCATAGGACTTGCCTACAGAAAGCTCGGCGAGTATGAAAAGGCGATTTTCTTCTTCACCGAAGTGGCAAGGATAAAACCGTCACAAAGCGATGCCTATAATGAACTGGGGCTGTGCTATGCTTCGCTGTCAGATTTCGATAATGCGGAAAAGTATTTTAAAAAAGCTGCTCTGATAGAGGATAACGACCCGGAACTGTTATGCAATCTTGCGGCAGTATATATTAACGGCGGAAAGCTTGATCTTGCGGAGGAGACTCTGGCAAAGGCTGAGGAGATGGCTCCGGGTGAGGAAATTACAAAGCTCTGGAGAACCGAACTTGAAAAGGCGAAAAACGGAGCGGCAAATTAATATCGGGGAAAACGGGGTGCTTTGGCGCCCCTTTTAAAATGACAGGCTTATTGGCAAAATATGTTTGAAAATAAAAACCTTTGTTATACAATAGAATAAATCAGAACGGAAGGTACAAATTGATATGAGTTATATTATTTATAAAAAAGAAAATCATATTGCGCAGGTCACTCTGAACCGTCCGGAAGCTATGAATGCGTTCAACTCGGAGCTCATTAATGAGCTGACGGCTGCTTTCGACGAAATCGAAAATGACAGGGAAGTATACTGCGCAGTTATTAATGCTAACGGAGAAAGAGCATTTTCTGTAGGCGGCGATATTAAAGAAGAAATCAAAACCACAGGCGATGCCGCTTTTGAGTTCGGAGGACTCGGTAAAAAATGCATAAACGCGATAGCGTCATGCCGTGTTCCGGTAATATGCTCCGTACACGGATTCTGCCTGGGAGGCGGAATGGAGGTGGTGCTGGTGAGCGACATCACAGTGGCTTCGGACAATATGAAGATGGGGATGCCTACCATTAAGCTGGGTACAATTCCGGGCTGGGGAAGCACTAAAACTCTTGCGGATGCTGTAGGCAAAGCCAGAGCAAAGGAACTGCTCTATACAGGCAGAATAATAGATGCAGAGGAGGCTTACCGTCTGGGCCTTGTTCAGTTTGTTGTGGAAAAGGAAGCACTGGCAGAAAAAACCATGGAGCTGGCAGCAGATATTGCGGACAAAGCTCCCATGGCCATGAAAACGATGAAGGAATGTATAGATAAGGGTCGTGAAATGAGCCGTGAAGAGGCTTTTGCGTACGAAACCGAGAAATTTGCAATGTGCTACGATACAGAGGATAAATATGAAGCAATGTCGGCATTTCTTGAAAAGAGAGATCACAAGCCGTATAAATACAAATAAAGGGCTGTTTCTGAAAGATTCAGTTAAATTAAAAGAAACATATCAGGAAACGGAGGAGAAGCATGAAAGTATT
>JAUNCY010000099.1 GCA_030526325.1 Bacillota bacterium | reverse complement strand
TTTTCAATGGGTTTCGGAGTTTATGCATTCATCAACTGTCAAAGACGGGATTATAACCTTTTTTCTCCCTTTTTTCAACTAAATTAGTAAAATTTCAGGTTTATTTTTCTGTTTTTTCATTTTTCTTGCATATTCGCACAAATCAGGGTATACTAAATTAAATTTATTTGTGGTTTTTTATATTTATACGAATTTTATTGCGAAAGTTCTGATGAATAAATTTAGGTTTTTTTGGATATTTAGTAGATTTTATGGTTCTGGGTTAACCGAAGGCAGGTGTGACAGGAAAACCGACAGACACGGCTTTACTTTGTGGGGACTGCAGCAAATGATGCACAAGAATAATCCCTCCTGGGCGGTAGACGGTCTTCCGAATTATTTTGACGCCCACAAAGAGGAATACAAATGCCCTTCCGGCGGTACATATACGCTTAATATGACAACTGACGAGGAATTGGCGGTTAAATGCGATAAGCACCGGGACAGCGACAACTGAATAAGATGTGGAATGAGCTTATCAAGATACCTAAAAAATTTGTCCGCATTTTCCTCACAAAAAAGCGGACAAAAAAAGTCATTCATTTAGTTGTTTACCGGGGTCACATAAAATTGTTGTTCTGCTACTGTAACATTCTCCTTTTTTATGCATACCGCAGCATTGAATACGCCGTCTTTATATGCAAGTTTTATTTCCGGAGCAACCTCCTCGGATATAGTTTTTTCAGATACAAGGGACTGAACGGTGCCGCCGCCCTGCTCTTTTTTTATCCCGATATTCGGACGCTGATTTCCTTCACCGGCAGGGATGTTTACAATAGAAATCCGGTATCCCCGTATGCCGCTTTGGAAGGTTACAACGCCCCCCTCAAGCACTTCCACATCCGAAGCAAATCTCAGTTCATCGGTCACCTTGGTTATTATTGTGGACATGAGGGTCGCAGACTCAGCCTTCAATGTTATTTTTTCATAGGCGCTTCTCACTACCGTCAGTCCTCCTGCCAGTGTGATCATTATCAAAGAAATAATGAGAATAACTGCCAAAAGCTCTGCCAGAGTGAATGCTCCGCTGTTATTTAGCTTTTTAATGGCTCTATCCTGTTTCATACTTACTTCTCCCATACTTTCCCTTTTTAATCAGCACATTCATATGAGGTCAGAGATGATTCATCATCTGTATAAACATTGACTTTAACTTCCATCTTAAAATGAGGTATTGAAAGAGAATCCTTATCCTCTATTATCACTGTAACATTCGGTTTCACGTCAGCAGTCTTCTGCTCTATTTTCTTTGAACCATCATACATTTCGTCAATCTTTTCTTCACCATTCCGGATAAGGCGGCTTGAGGCTGTAATCATTGAGAACAGCAAAACAAGCGCTAAAGCTGAAATCAGCACAGCGATAAGCGTTTCTGCAAGTGTTTCTCCCGAACAGTTATTAAGTTTTGACCTGATACCCTTTATCATGGTTCTTCCTTTCCTAACTTGGTTATCTTGCCTTTTCCCCATGAGAGAGATGTTGTATACATATCATACTGATAGGATACAGTGATAACCTTTGTTTCTTCGCCCTCAGTAACAGTAACATCCCTTTCATATGTCAAGACATCTTTAACTAATCTTTTTTCTATTGCAGCTGGAATATCCAGCTTCATTCCATATAGTTCCTTACCATCGTGATAACATACAAAAACAGCCGCTATGGAATAATCATCCTTGTCCATTTTTAGCTTGCAATCCACTGGGTTGATACCTTCACATGTTATGGTAAAAGACC
>JAUNCY010000098.1 GCA_030526325.1 Bacillota bacterium | reverse complement strand
AAGGGAGTAGTTGACCGTCAGATTTTTTCTGATCGGAATAATAATCGTCATCACGCCTGAGGGCCGGTTATTATTGAAATAACAAGACTTTTATCCATCATTTTAGATGTGATAAAGGTCTTTTTTTGCAGGTTCCTTTATCACAGGAAAGGAGCTTCTATGGAATATCTATTACTTCTCGTCGGTTTTTTTCTCCTAATCAAGGGGGCAGACTTCTTTGTCGAAGGAAGTTCTTCTCTTGCCCGTATCTTGAAAATCCCCAGCGTCATCATCGGTCTGACAATTGTTGCTATGGGCACCAGTGCGCCGGAGGCATCTGTCAGTATAAATGCTGCATTGGCGGGCAGCAATGGCATCGCCGTCAGTAATATCATCGGTTCTAATATTTTCAATGGTCTGGCTGTCGTTGGCATTTGTGCTGTTCTCACTGCTTTTCAGACAAATACAGATATCCTGCGAAGGGATATGCCGCTAAACATACTGGTTACATGGATCCTTTGCCTGATGTTCCTGGATCGTCAGTTAAGTCGTCCGGAAGGTATTTTTCTCCTGATTGGAATGGTTATTTATCTGTGCATTATGATTCATTCTGCTCTGAAAAACAGAGAAAACAGTTCTGATATTCAGGCGCTTTCTCTCCCACGCAGCCTTTTTTACATGGCGGGCGGGCTTGCAGCCGTAGTTTTCGGCGGAGACCTGGTTGTCGATAAAGCCTGTCAGATCGCTGTCAGCTGGGGTGTCAGTCAAAACTTTATCGGTCTTACTATTATTGCTGTCGGCACTTCTTTACCGGAACTGGTAACATCCGTCGTCGCTTCCAGAAAAGGGGACAGCAGCCTGGCACTTGGCAATGCCATTGGATCCAATCTGTTCAATATACTGTTTATTCTTGGCATGTCAGCTGCGATTTCACCGCTGACTGTACTTGGTGAATCTATCATAGACTGTATTCTTCTGTCCTTCAGCGCCATTTTGCTCTGGCTTCTGACCAGAAGCAAATATACAATGACACGCCTGGAAGGTGCTGTCTGCATATTGCTTTATGTTGCTTATACTGCATATTTACTGATACGGTAATTTTTTTCAGAACATTTCTTTTGCTGACGGTATATTTTTCTTTTATAAAGATCCTTAGTTCAAAGATGAGCATAAATAGTGTTGGTATCAGATTGGCAACACCTGGAATACCTTTGTCTGTTTTCCATTTGGTAGTTGCCTGTCTGGACACGTTTAACTATTCAGCAAGCCGTTCCTTTGAAAGACCTGCCATGAAAATGTTCACCAGTAAACCAAGTCAAAAACAAACCACCACTGAAACATGTGAAATTCATTTAATTTTTCTCATCGTCTACAAACTCAAACAATTCCTCCACCGTAACCGAAAAGACTTTTGCGATATCCATTGCCAGTTTCAAAGATGGATTGTATCGTCCATTTTCCAAATGAACAATTGTTTCACGCCTTGCGTTTACCAACTCTGCTAAATCTGCCTGTTTCAACCCTGCTTTTTCACGATATTCTTTTATTTTCGTTCTGAGCGCCATCCTTATATCCCCCTGCTGTCCATAATGCAGAAAATGATAAATCGGATAATTGTAAGAAGAACGATTGCTCCGACAAGTGCATAAATAATTTTTGTTCCGACCAGTTCTTTTAACGTGACTTTTGATTCCATAAAACAAAACTGTCAAGTAGAAAACAAATGCAACACATCCGCAAATAAACAGGATATGCATTCTTTTGATGATTTTGTTTCTTATATTTTCGGTATATTCTGCTGCCTGCAATAAGGTA
>JAUNCY010000053.1 GCA_030526325.1 Bacillota bacterium | reverse complement strand
GAAAAGTCTATTTTCGCGGAATAATAGAATTCACCAACATATGTAAAAACGACTGCCTTTACTGCGGCATAAGAAAATCCAACCCGGAGCAGATACGCTACCGCCTGACAAAAGAGGACATTCTCTCCTGCTGCAGAGAGGGATATGATCTCGGTTACAGAACCTTTGTCCTTCAAGGCGGGGAGGACGGGTTCTACAGCGACGACATTATAGCGGATATAATTTCCGATATCCGTGCAGCCTATCCGGAATGCGCCATAACCCTGTCTATAGGGGAAAAAAGCAGAGAGTCGTATGAAAAATTTTTCAACGCCGGGGCAGACAGATATCTGCTCAGGCATGAAACGGCAAATCCTGTTCATTATTCACAGCTTCACCCCGCGGAGCTTTCATTAAAAAACAGAATTGACTGTCTGAAAAATCTGAAAGAAATCGGATATCAGACCGGCTGCGGAATGATGGTGGGTTCTCCCTATCAGACAATTGACAATCTGGCGGAAGATATGATTTTTCTCGGAGAATTCAAGCCTCAAATGGTAGGAATGGGGCCCTTTATCCCTCATAAGGATACTCCTTTCAGGGATTTTCCACCCGGAAGTGCTGACCTGACGCTGTTTCTTCTTAGTCTGGTGAGACTGATGCTTCCCCGCACACTGCTTCCCGCAACCACTGCTCTGGGCACGCTTAGGGAAGACGGCAGACTAAAGGGAATTCTTTCGGGCTGCAACGTAATTATGCCCAATCTTTCACCTATGTCAGTCAGGAAAAAATACCTTCTTTATGACAACAAAGCAGGTACTGATGTGAGTCCTGAGGAAAGTCTCAATATGCTTAAGCAGCAGGTTAAAAAAATCGGTTACGAAATGTCCTCGGAAAGAGGAGATTACAAATAAACAACAGAAAGGTATTTACTATGATAAAAATCGCAGTATACGGAAAAGGCGGTATAGGAAAGTCCACTACGGTATCCAATCTTTCCGCCGCTCTGGCAGAAAAAGGTCTTAAAGTAATGCAGATAGGCTGTGATCCGAAAGCGGACTCCACCTTCGGGCTTCACGGAAAGAAAACTGTAAAAACTGTACTTGAACTCGTAAGAGAAAAAAAGGATGCCTTTGATTTGGAGGATATGGTTACTGTCGGATACAAAGGCGTTGTCTGCGTCGAAGCAGGCGGTCCCTCTCCCGGCGTAGGCTGTGCCGGCAGAGGTATAATAGCAGCCCTGGAAAAGCTGGAACAGAAAGGCGCATACGAAAAATTCTGTCCCGATGTGGTTTTCTATGACGTTCTGGGTGATGTTGTCTGCGGCGGATTCTCCATGCCTATGAGAGGCGGATATGCGGATAAGATTTTTATAATCACCTCCGGTGAGAATATGGCCATTCATGCGGCTGCCAACATAGCCATGGCCGTGGAGAATTTCAAAGGCAGAGGATATGCTTCGCTGGGAGGCCTTATTCTCAACAAAAGAAACGTTAAAAACGAAAACGAAAAAGTCGACGAGCTTGCAGAAGATTTCAGCACATCAGTTGCAGGTATTCTTTCCCGCAGCGATACAGTTCAGGACGCGGAGGAACTGGGCAAAACCGTAATCGAAGCCTTCCCCGACAGTCCTATGGCGGAGGAATACAGAAGGCTTGCAGACAATATAATGAAAATTTGTGAGGCGTAATATGTTAAAAAGAATATTTGACCCAACCGACACCACCGGCGCATCCGTTAAAATCGCAGATGCATCGTTTCCGGCACCCTTCGTTTCGGGGCTGGAATACGGAGCTCCGGCAAGAGGCACCTGGAACATCGTTCATACCGGAATGCTTATTCCCGGCGCCCATCAGATTTTTGTGTGTGCAGACAACTGCCTGAGGGGAGTTGTTCTGACTGCTGCGGAAATGAACGCACTGGACAGGTTTTCAACGGTTGCAATTAAAGAAAACAATGTGCTGGACGGAGACATGGAGGAACTGATTATTGAAGGAGTATCCGATATTCTGAACAGGCTCCCTGCTCTGCCTCCTGCAGTACTGGTTTACACAAGCTGTGTTCATCATTTCATCGGCTGTGACCTGGATTACTGTTACAGAACCCTCAGGGAAAGATTCCCCGGAGTTTCATTTACAGACTGCTATATGAATCCAATAATGAGAAAGAGCGGTCTCACTCCGGACCAGATTATGAGAAGACAGCTGTACAGTCTTCTAAAGCCTGTACCCCATGATCCCAAAAGCATAAATATAATCGGAAACAACTATGCTACAGACGAAAACAGCGATATTGTGCGGTTCATCAGGGAAAACGGCATGACTTTAAGAGAAGCCCCTTTGTGTAAAACGTATTCGGAATATCAGGAAATGGCGTCCTCGTCTTTGAACATAACCTACAATCCCGTGGCTTTAGCTGCGGGGGAATACTTGAAGGCGGCTCAGAATCAGGAACATCTTTACCTTCCGCTCTCTTATGATGCCGGTGAAATCCGAAGCTGCATGAGCCGGCTTGGGGAATACCTGGGAGTTGAATACGACGGTTGTCCGGAGGGCGAACAGAGAGCAGAGGAAGCCATGAAACAGGCTCTGTCAGTTATAGGAAGAACCCCTGTAGTCATCGATTACACAGTTACTCCAAGACCTCTGAGCATGGCAGTGCTTCTCCTCAAACACGGATTTAATGTAACCAGAATATATGCTGATTCCTTCGCCAGAGAAGACGAAGAAGCTTTCATATGGCTTCAGAAAAATCATCCCGGGCTGGAAATCTACGCCACAGTTCAGGTTAAGCTCAGGGTTCTGCCCAGAAACTACGGCGAAAAGGTTCTTGCCATAGGGCAGAAGGCCGCATACTTCACAGGAAGCAGCAATTTTATTAATATGGTTGAAGGCGGCGGATATTACGGCTTCAGCGGTATAGAAAAGCTGGCTGAACTGATGACAGAAGCCTTCAATGAAGAAAAAGACACACGCTGTCTGATACAGCAGAAAGGATTGGGGTGTGAAAGCTGCATATGAAACAGACTCAGGCATTTTTATCAACTTATACGGCTGATGTATCCGGTGTATGCTCTGCGCTCTTTGAACTTGGGGGCATGACCGTAATGCATGATCCGTCAGGATGTAATTCAACATACAATACCCACGACGAACCTCGATGGTACGATACGGACAGTCTGGTTTTCATCTCCGGACTGTCAGAAATAGAAGCGGTCATGGGCGATGACAGAAAGCTCATCGATGATATAATTGACGCGGCAAATCAGCTTTGTCCGGAATTTGTTGCCATTGCCGGCACACCTATACCTATGATGGTCGGAACAGACATGCCTGCAATTGCCGCAGAAGTGGAAGCAGCCACGGGAATCCCTTCCTTTGCAGTCCCTACAAACGGAATGCATTCCTATGTGTCCGGCGCGGGCATGGCTCTGGCTGCTTACGCTGACCGGATGGTTTATGAAAATCCCGGAGAGATAATCCCCGGATCCATTAATATTATCGGGGCAACACCCCTCGATTTTTCGGTTAACGGCTCAGTGGAAGCTATGAAGAAATTCTTCGAAAAGAGCGGGAGAAAGGTAATAAGCACCTGGGCCATGGGCAGCACTCCGGAAGAACTTAAAATTTCAGGCAGAGCTGCTGTAAACCTTGTAGTTTCCGGCACGGGTATGGAAACCGCAGAACTCCTTAAAAAGAAATTCGGCACCCCTTATGTTGCCGGCACTCCTTTCGGAGAAAAATTCGGCAGCAGAATATTATCCTGCCTGGATGCTGCCGAAAAAACAGGAGAATGCCTCAATGCATTTGTAAAAGCTGACGGCAGTGTTCCGGACACAGTCATAATAGGCGAAAGCATACTCAGCCGTTCTCTGGCTTCAGCAATTTACCTGGAATACGGTAAGGCTTCCAGAATAATCTGTCCCATAGAGGCTGACGGCGGTATCCTGGCTTCACCCGATATGGTTCTTTCGGATGAAGAGGATATCAGAGAAAGCTTAAAAAATGCAAAGATTATTATTGCGGATCCGCTGTACAAAAGAGTATCCCCTGTGGAAGCTGTATTCTGCGAACTGCCTCATGAGGCTTATTCCGGAAGATGTTTCCGACGAAGCATGCCCAATCTTATAGAAAAAATCTAACTGAAAGAGAGGTATTTTATCATGAATATTTTAAAAAAAGCTTTATCGGTTATGCTGATAATGTCCCTGATTTTTACTGCTGCAGCCTGCTCCCAGGATGAAACCTCCGAATCTGGTTCATCCGACACCGTAACTGTAACAGACCACGCAGGAAATGAAGTTACAGTGCCAAAGAACGCAGAACGCATAGTTGTATGCGACATTCTTCCCCTTCCTTCCGTTCTTGCGGTATTTTTCGATTCCGCCGAGAAAATTGTGGGGATGTCCTCCAACAGTATGAGCGCTGCCGAAAACGGTCTTCTGGGAGAGCTTTATCCTGAAATTCTCAATGCAGAAACCGGCTTTATCAACGGAGCGGAGGTAAACACTGAAGAGCTTCTGAAGCTCAGCCCTGATGTGGTATTCTATTCCGCATCAAATCCTGCTCTCGGAGAACAGCTTACCGGCGCCGGATTCAACGCAGTGGCTATATCTGTAAACAAATGGAGCTACAACTGCATAGAAACTCTTGAAAACTGGATTTCTCTGATATCCGAAATTTTCCCTGATAACGATAAAACCGAAGCTGTTTCAAAATACAGCAATGAAATATATGATATGATCAGTGAAAGAGTTTCTTCTGTTCCGGAAGATGAAAGAGAAAAAGTATTCTTCCTTTTCAAATACAGCGAAACCGATCTTCTTACCTCCGGTCAGAATTTCTTCGGACAGTGGTGGGCAGATGCAATTGGTGCGGTAAACGCTTCTTCTGAACTCACTCAGGACAATCAGGTTGCAGTTAACATGGAGCAGGTATACAAGTGGAATCCTGAAACAATTTTCATTACCAACTTCACACCGGCATATCCGGAAGACTTGTATAACAACACTGTTGGCAACTACGACTGGAGCGGAATAGATGCAGTAAAAGACAAGAAAGTATACAAAATGCCTCTGGGCATGTACAGAAGCTATACACCGGGTGCCGACACTCCGGTAACTCTGTTATGGATGGCAAAAACCACATATCCGGAGCTTTTTGAAGATATTGATGTTGTGGAATACGCCATAGAATACTACGAATCCGTATTCGGTGTAACTCTCACTGCTGAGCAGGCCGGTTCGATTTTCAAACCTGCAGAAACAGTCGGAGAAGGATTTTAGGCTTACGCCTGTATCTGTGCACGATTCAATACAGAAGAAAAAATCGAGGCTGTCCCTCTTATGACTTCTTCCTGTCATAAGAGGGACAGCCTCTGTATTTTTTGTGTTAACGGTCAGTTCACCTCTCTATGGATTGCATACTTTACATGGGACATATCCTCTGTTAACCGCATCGTTTCTTGAACTGAGATTTACCCGGTTTCCCTGAGATATACTTGATGCATATCTGCAGCTTACCAGATGAAACTTCATGGAATTCGAGTTTCCTATATACGAAGGGGCTGCAGTTGTTCCGCCGTTATCGCCGGAAGAATAATTGTCCCCCGCATCATTCATGTTTAGAGTTGTACTTGTACTGAAGGAGTAAGACTTTCCGTCTGTAGTGAGTACAATTGTCCCGCTTTTATACGTTCCGTATACCGAAGTTCCCCGGTCAAAAAACCTCTGTAATGTCTGACCGTGGGGGTGAGAGTAGCTGTTTCCCTTTCCTGCACTTATCACCGCCGCTTCCGGCTTTACTATATTTAAAAAAGACACTGAGCTTGAGTATTTTGAGCCGTGATGACCCACCTTGAGAACATCCACATCCGAGAACCTGCTCAGATTTCTCTCCTCTGCTGCGGAACCCATATCTCCGGTCAGCAAAAGCTTAAATCCGTCATAAGTAAGCATCGCTGCCACAGAACTGTCGTTCGCATTGTCATAATCGTCCCCGGTCTCAATTATTTTCAGATTTACTTTGCCCCCTATATTAATGCTCATATCGTTATCATAAACAAATTCACATTTTTCAGCCGCTGCCGCTTTATAATAATCATTTGCCGTCGCACTGTTTTTTATAAAGCCCGAGTCTATTATCTTGTCTACAGCAAAGCTGTTTATAACTACATCCATTCCCCCGATATGGTCCGCATCGGGATGGGTAGCAATAATATAGTCAAGTGTATTGTCCACATATGGTTTTATATAAGATGTCACTGCCGCTCCGTCTTTGTCATTTCCGGCATCTACCAGAATTTCTGTCTTACCGTAATCGATGAAGATTGCATCACCCTGACCCACATCTATAAAATGCACTTTCAACAATGTATCTGAAGAACCGGAGCCCTGACTGCCCGCAAGCTTTACCGTTACGGTCTGAGTGCCGGCGTTCCAGCCTACTTCTGCACCGAAAGCCTCAAGAACCGCTCTTATCGGAAGGTAGGTTCTGCCGTTCTTTATTGCTGCAGCCGTATCGTTAGCTACAGTTCTGCCGTTCACAATAATCTGACTTTTTCCTATGGGGACTTCAACCTTTGTCCCGTTTTTCTGTACCACAGCGGTTCTGGTGCTGTCATTCCAGCTGACACTGCAGCCACAGGCCTCCATCGTGGCTCTCAAAGGCACCTGTGTTCTGTTGGCTCCGTCTATATACGGCACGCCGGAGGAATCGTCAAACCTCACATCAGCTCCGTCGATGCAGATGTTAATACCTGCCGAAAAGCCCAGCACAGTGCATGCTGCCATAACAGTTAAAAAAATCATCATCGAAAATATTTTTTTCATCTTATCAGCCTCCCCGTGTTTCGGATTGTTCCAAAATATAATACCCACAAGGAAACTTTACCAAATAATAATAAAAAAGTCCATTCTTTACAAAGAACAGACTTTTGTGATTTTTTCCATTTTTATCCGTCAGCCTGCAAAAACTGACTGAATAAGCAGCATATAGCAGATGGTTCCGGCAATTATGCTGAGCAGAGCATTTCTCTTCCGCAGGTGCAGCACCGCCACAACGATGACGGATATCAGCTCCGGGAGTCCATGGGGATATGTATTTACAGATACACCCTTCAGACAGTAGACTACAAGCATTGCAATCATCGCAGGAGGAAGCACCTTCCCCAGATAACTTATTATAGGAGGAGTTTCCTTTCCTCCCGAGAAGATAATGAAAGGCAGAAATCGCAGAAGCATGGTGACTCCGCTCATAACTCCAATCAGTATCAGAGAATACTGTACGTCAATCATACTCTACACCTCACCTTCCTCTGTTTTTATTTTCTTCCTGAAAACAATCAGAACCCCGGTGATTATTACCATTGCAGGAATAAGAAAAACGCTCTCCCCGAATATCAGCAGACAGACAAAGGTCACACCGAGACCCAGCAGCGCCGGACGCCTTTCCCGATTTCCTATAAACTGTTCAATGAACAGTACGATAAACAAGGCAGTCATCGCAAAATCTATTCCGGCAGTATTAAAAGGTATTACAGGTCCAAGAAGTCCTCCAGCAACACATCCTATTATCCACCAGAGCTGATCGAAAAAGGTCACGAAAGCATAAAAGACTTTTCTGTTCAGGGTTGACGGGAGAATTCCGTCGCTGCTTACAATCGAATATGTTTCATCCACGAGTCCGTAAATAAGATACGGCTTCACCTTACCCATACCCTTATACCTGTCCAGCATTGATAAAGAATATATAAACAGCCTTGCGTGAATAGTGAATGTGATTATCGCTGTGGTTATGACAGAAGCTCCTCCTGAAAGGATTCCCACTGCGGCATACTGCATTGAACCTCCAAGAATACAAAGACACATTAACAGGGACCACCACCAGGAATATCCCGCATCAGACATCATTACTCCGAATCCTATACCCATGACAACATAGCCCGGCATTATCGGCAGAGCTTTTTTTAGTGCGAACCTTACGTCCTTTGATATTGATTTCATTTCCAGATACATTCCCTTATTTATTATTTTACCGCCCCGGATATATCCGCTCCATTCCATTATCATTTTGGAAAAAGAATATATTGTCAAAATATATTCTCGGGTCAAACAGATTATATATTATTTTATAAACAAAAATCAATTATCTGTCATAATTATTTCGACGGCATTCCTTACAGGTTTATTCATATATACCGGTTTTTATATATATCCTGTCTTTTCTGCTCTTTCCGCCCACTTCAGAGAGAACTGCCTTGCCCTTTCCCCGAAGCACCAGAACATCTCCGCACTTTACCTGAAAGTCGGTTTTTTCCGTCTGAATACTGTTTACAAACACCAGACCGGTTTTTATCGATTCCGCAGCTGTGCCTCTCGACACCCCGAAAGCAGAAGAAATAACATTATCCAGTCTGAGAGAAGCCACCGTATCGCTTTTTTCTCTTAATCTAATCTCCGGCGTACTGAGCTGACTGAAATCGATTTTTTCAATATTAAGATATGTGCTTCCTGCCTTCCCGTAATTATAAACAAGAAAATCACACATTTCCTTCATAACAATAATATCCGCTCCGGTACGGTTCACAATTATATCTCCGATACACTCTCTCTTTATTCCCAGCGCCATGAGAGAGCCGAGAAAATCTCTATGACTAAGCTCCCGTCCTTTGCCCGAATATTCCGCTCTTATCACAGCCAGAGGGTTATCCTCCCCGTAATCTTCAAAAATATCCCCGGCTCCCGGTTTAAGCTGCACATAATCCGGAACAAATATGAGCATGCAGCGCTCCGCCTCCGGGTATCCGCCCCAGAATATACCTGCCGATATTTTTGATTTTTTTATATATCTTTCCGCTTCAGATCTCTGCTTTAAATCAAGAAAAGCGGTATTTGTTATCATATACCGCTCTTCACATTGTCTTATCCTGTCCTCTATTCCGGCAACAAGAAGTCCGTATTCATCCATATTTTCACCCTGCGGAAAATCTACCGCTGCTGTCCTCCGCTCAGAATTTCCACAGCCTTCTGAAGCTGACGGTCATTCGTCACCACACCTTCGGTAATATCCGATTCTTCAAAGTCCACTACAATATCCGGAGTAATTCCTTTCTTGTGGATAACGCCTCCGTCAGGGGCAAAATACTGAGATACTGTGATTTCTATACCGCCTCCTCCGGCAAGCTTCCAGGTCTTCTGGGTTATTCCTTTTCCGTATGTCTGCGTTCCGATAATAGTACCTTCGTCATTCCCCTGAATTCCGGCAACAAGTATTTCAGATGCACTGGCACTTCCGCCGTTTACAAGAACTGCGTATTCCAGCTCCGTGCGGCCTGCTTCCGAAGTGTAGTAGGTCTTTTCTCCCTTTCCGTTTTCCATGTATACTATAGTGCCCTCATTCATCAGCATATCGGCAATTTCCACGCTTTGATCCACGAGGCCGCCTCCGTTTGACCTCAGGTCAATTACAAGTCCGGCAGCTTTTTTGTTTTCCATGGACTGAAGCTCTTTTTTGAACTGCTGAGCTGTATTATTATTAAATGAAGCTATCCTGATGTACCCTATATTTCCTTCAAGCATCCCAGAGGATACCGAAATATCCGAAATAGGCGCGCGGACCAGATTAAAATCCATAAGAACACCGCCCCTGCTGACAGTCAACTTTACTCCGGTACCCTTTTCACCTCTCATTACAGCTGCCGCTTCACTGAGCTGCTCCCCGGAATATCTTACATCATCCACCGCGACAATCAAATCGCCGTCTCTAATGCCCGCTTTGCTGGCCGGCGAATCATCTATTACGGAAATCACCTCAATGTATCCGTCATCGGATACATTCATGCTGACTCCTACGCCTTCAAACTCTCCGGAATAGGATTTTTCCATATCTGCGTATTCTTCCTCGGTCATATACCTTGTATAGGGATCTCCCGTTCCCGCGAACAAACCTTTGATAAGGCCGGTCACCATCTCTTCCTCGTCCAGATCCTGATAATAGTTGTCTTCCAGGAATTTGTACATTTTATCCACTGCCGAATACCTGTATGCCGCAGCTTTCATGTTTTCATAATCCGTCTGGGAAACAAAAACCTTGTCTCCTATCCCCACGTTAAAAATTCTCATGAATCCCATGGTAATTGCCACAGTCACGAAAAAAGTAATACAGCAGGCTGTGATTGTTTTCTTTTTGTCCCACATTGTTAGCAGCTCCTTCTGAAATCAATAGGTATGAACTGTATATTATATGCTCCGGACCTGTAATTCATATTGATTCTTCCTACAAAATCAAATAATTTTCCTTCCAAATCCGTTCCCTTGAACATACTTTCACAGTTAAACATAATACATTCCATAGAATAACCTGACAGATCCCTAATGAAAAACCTGCAGTGCTCCCTCTCTCTGCCCACAAATTTCAAATTATTTATGTAAACGCTTTTTATCATGAACACAGGTCTCTGATTTTTCTGACCGAAAGGCTCAAGATTTTCAAGCATCCAGCCGAAATCATTGTCTGCATCAGCAAGTTCCAGCACGTCATCCACCTCTATGACTTCATCAAGCAGACCCGGCTGCTCTATGCACATACGGTCAATTTCATCTATCAGCCCTAATCGAAAAGCTTCCAGATTTTCTTTTTTAATTGAGAATCCGCAGGCTGCTTTATGTCCTCCGAAGCCTATCAGCTTGTCCTCCTGGGTCTTCAAAAGCTCGTAGAGATTGATTGTATCAATACTCCTTCCGGTTCCTTTCAGGACTCCGTTCTCCCTGTTCTCAGTTACTATCAGCGCCGGACGGCAGAATTCCTCCTTCAGCCTTCCCGCAACTATACCTGCCACTCCCTCATGTATATCTTCACCGGATACAAGTATCAGATTTTCTCTGTCTTTATCCGAAAGGTGTTCCTTCGCCAGTTCAAAACCTCTGTGCTGAAGACTTTTCCTGAGATTATTATTCTCAATCAGCTTCTCCGCAAGGGTCTCAGCCGCAGCTGCTTCTGTTTCCATAAGAAGCCTCAGAGATGATTCTGCTGTAGCAACCCGGCCTCCGGCATTAATATGCGGGCCTATAATAAATGCAATATCCGATGCGCATATCACACCGTCCAGACCTATAGCTTTTATAAGACATTCCAGTCCTTTTCGCCTTTTCTGATTTACTATTTTCAGTCCGTGCTTGACCAGGGTCCGGTTCTCGTCCATAAGAGGCACTATATCCGCAACAGTTGCGATAGCAACAAGGTCCAGTCCTGTTTTCAGCGTTTTCTTTCCGAGACCGTATGTCCTCTGAAGAGCCTGAATCAGCTTGTACGCCACACCGCAGCCGCACAGTTCCTTAAAAGGATAATCACATCCGGGCTGTTTAGGATTAATCACTATACAGTCTGCAATCCTGTCTCCTGCAGTATGATGATCCGTTACGATAGTATCCAGCCCTATTTTTTTAGCGTATTCTATTTCCTCATAGGCTGATATTCCACAGTCAACAGATATCAGCAGCTCCGCTCCCTGCTGTTTTATTTTATCCAGAGCAGATTTATTGATGCCGTAGCCCTCTTCGTTTCTTACAGGAATGTACCACATAAGGTTGTCGGTAAGATTCTGCAAAAACTCAAAAACGAGGCATATCGCTGTCACTCCGTCAACATCATAGTCTCCGTATATGCAGATTCTGCTGCCCCTTGCTATGTAATATTTTATTTTTTCTACAGCCTCACGCATGCCTTTCAGCAGAAAGGGATCATATGTCCTTGAAGGAGAATCGGAAAGAAATTCATCTATATTTTCTTTTCCCCTTATCCCTCTGTTGTAAAGAAGCCTGGCTATCTTGGGATGAATCCCCTCCATATGAGGGGCT
>JAUNCY010000052.1:1017-11911 GCA_030526325.1 Bacillota bacterium | reverse complement strand
AGTCATAGAATTTAGTCATAGAAGATTTTGAAAGGTGGAAAAGTATGATTTATACGGATAACCAATTAAAAGAAAAAATAGTACAAATGATAGATGACTTTGAAAGTGAAGTTGTAGAATTTAAAGAGGCAAAAAGCAATTATTCGTTTAACGATATTGGAAAATATTTTTCAGCACTTAGTAATGAAGCAAATATTCGAGGCTTTCAAGAAGCTTGGTTAATATTTGGGATTTCTAATGATAAAAAATTTGTTGGTACTGAATTTAGAAAACAGGGAAGTTTACAGAATTTAAAAAAGGAACTTGTGAACTGGACAAATGAACGATTAACATTCATGGAAATATATGAATTAACTATGGAAAGATGTCGTGTAGTGGCATTTCAAATTCCACCTGCAATCCGAGGCATACCAACAACATGGCAAGGGGCAGCTTATGCGAGAGAGCATGAATCGGTGTGTCCATTGCCGATGAACAAGGTTGATTAGAAGCCAAATAGGTATGGATTGGTCAAAAGAAATTGTCGAAGATGCTTCGATGGACGATTTAGATTCAGAAGCGGTTGCGAGAGCAAGAGAATTATTTTCAAAACGCCAGAACGACAGAAAAAAAGCACAGGAAATTTTGAATAAGTTATCAGATATTGAAGTATTAAATAAGGCGGGAATTACTATTAAAGGGAAAATAACCAGAACCGCATTAGTTTTGCTGGGAAATAGTGAATCTGCACATTATTTTGATGGATTTATTCCAAGAATCACCTGGACATTATATAATGCGGACAATTCTGTAAAGGCCTATGAACATTTTGATATGCCGATGCTTTTGGCTGTGGACAAGGTCTACTCTAGAATAAGAAACATAAAGTATCGATATATTGCGGGGCAACAGACATTATTTCCTGATGAAGTGGATCAATATGAACCAGAGTTGATAAAAGAGATTATTAATAACTGTATTGCTCATCAGGATTATCGCTTGCGTGGGAAAATCAACGTAGAGGAATTTGAGGATAAACTGGTTTTTATTAATGAGGGTGCCTTTATTCCTGAGACAATAGAGCAAGCATTGGAACCCGGATACAAACCGCCGTATTACAGAAATGTATTTTTGTGTAATGCTATGGTAAATCTGTATATGATAGATACAAATTCAATGGGAATACCGATGATGTATCAGATACAGAGAGATAAGTGCTTTCCATTACCAACATATGATTTGAATACGATCAATAGAGTTAAAGTTACGGTTTATGGAAAAATATTGGACAAGAATTATACGCAGCTTTTGTACTCAGATACAGATTTAAACATGAGAACGGTATTTTTATTAGACCAAGTGCAGAAACATGAAGTGATTTCAAAGGAAAGCTTTAAAAACTTGAAGAAAAGAGGCTTGATAGAGGGTCGATATCCAAATATTTTTGTATCGTTTAAGGTGGCAGATATTGTGGGACAGAAGGCGGAATATGTGCGAAATAAAGGCTTGAATGATGATATTTGCAAACAGTTGATTATTAAGGCTTTGGAATCAATGGGCGAAGCAGGTAAACAGGAATTGATGGAGGTCTTAGAAAAAGTTTCGCCGGAAGTATTGAACGATGAACAGAAGTCGAAGAAAGTGTCTAATTTATTGCAGGCTATGAAGAAAGAAAATATAATTATGGCAAAAGGAAGAAACAGGTATGCCAAATGGTATATTGTGAATAAATGAGTTGAGCGGTGTGATGAATGAGATTTCTATTGTGCTGCAATAAAAGCCAAATATAGAAGCAGCGGCGGCTGTAAAGAAAAAAAGCTTGACACCTGCCCGGGAATGGTGTAAACTAAAAAAGCTTGACAGGTGGTGATAAAGTGATAGATGTTAAAATCGGTTTGCTGTTTGATTACTACGGTCAGTTTTTAACGGCAAAGCAGAGAGAAGTAATGCATCTTTACTTTGAAAACGACTACTCACTGAGTGAAATTGCGGAGGAACTGCATGTCAGCAGGCAGGCGGTTCACGATACGATAAAGAAGTCAAAAAAGGCTTTGTATGAATATGAGGACAGGCTTGGACTTGCGCTGAAGTTTTCGAGTAAAGACGAAGCTATAAGTAAAATAGATAATATTACCCGTGAACTTATTACAACTGTGACCGAGGCTGATGCTCCGAACGGAGACCACAGTGTCCGGGTAAACAGAGAGCAGCTTTTGTCTAAGCTGAATGAAATAAAAGATATTATTTCCAACATTGAATAGGAGAATAAAGAATGGCATTTGAAAACCTTTCGGAACGACTTCAGAATGCGTTTAAAAAGCTTAAGGGCAAAGGCGTTCTTACGGAAGCGGATGTTAATGAGGCTTTAAGAGAAGTCAGAATGGCTCTGCTGGAAGCGGACGTAAGCCTTGAGGTCGTAAAAGAGTTTGTCGGAGCCGTAAGAGAGAAAGCTCTTGGGCAGGAGGTTCTGGAAAGCCTGACACCGGCACAGCAGATCGTTAAAATAGTAAACGAGGAACTTACTCAGATAATGGGCGGAGAAGTGAGCAAACTCACTTATTCACCTACGGGATTTACCACTATTCTTATGGCAGGTCTTCAGGGTACAGGTAAAACCACTACCTGCGGAAAGCTGGCTCTCCATCTGAAAAAAGAAGGCAAAAAGCCTATGATGGCTGCCTGCGACGTATACAGACCGGCGGCTGTTGACCAGCTGAAAATAGTAGGCGAAAAAATAGGAGTTCCGGTGTTTTCTCTTCCTGACTGCAAAGAGCCGGAGAAGATTGCGGCAGCGGCAAAAAAGGAAGCTGAGATAAAAGGATACAACATACTTATAGTCGATACATCCGGACGTCTTCACGTGGATGAGGAGCTGATGGATGAAATCGTAAGGATAAAGGACGCGGTGGATCCTCATGAGATTCTTCTGGTGGTGGATTCCATGACCGGTCAGGACGCGGTGAACGCGGCGAAAAGCTTTAACGAGAGACTTGAGATAAACGGTATCGTAATGACCAAGATGGACGGCGATACCAGAGGCGGTGCGGCTCTTTCTGTAAAGAAAGTAACCGGAAAGCCGATTAAGTTCATAGGAAGCGGCGAAAAATCCGAGGCCCTTGAAATTTTCTATCCTGAAAGAATGGCATCCAGAATCCTGGGAATGGGCGACATGCTTTCTCTTATCGAGCAGGCGGAAAAAACCTTTGACAAGGAGAAGGTAGAGAAGCTCGAAAAGAAGATGAAGAAGAGCCAGGCTCTTGACCTGGAGGATTTCCTGGATCAGATTCAGCAGGTCAGAAGAATGGATAACTGGAACAACATGCTCAAGATGATTCCGGGCGTCAAGCAGAGAGATATCGACAGGGTGGATATGGACAATACGAACAAAGAGATGAAGCGTATGGAGGCCATAATCCAGTCTATGACCCCTCAGGAAAGAAGAAATCCGGAGATTATCAACGGCAGCAGAAGAAAGCGTATAGCAGACGGCTGCGGTCTCACGGTAACTGATGTAAACGGGCTTCTTAAAAGATTTGAGGATACAAAAAAGATGATGAGACAGTACGGCTTCGGAGCTAAGCCAGGCTCAAAAAACAAACAGCCTCAGCCGAAAATGCAGAACGGCAAGCCTGTTAAGAAGGAAAGACACAAGAAAAAGAAAAAAAAGTAATTCCGGCGGCACCGGGAAAGATGCGCAAAGCGGCCTGAGGCCGGCAGACCGGCGGAGGGTAGATTGGAGTGTCCTGCGGAACATAGAAATCCGGAGGAACAGCATAAGCAGCTTAAGAATGAGGGACTCCCTCTTCAAAATATTAATTATGAATTATAATACGGAGGTATAACAATGGCAGTTAAAATCAGATTAAGAAGAATGGGCGCAAAGAAAAAACCTTTTTATAGAGTAGTTGTTGCTGACTCCCGTTCACCGAGAGACGGCAGATGCATCGAAGAAATCGGTTATTTCAATCCTGTAGCAGATCCTGAAGTTATTAAAATCGACGTTGAAGCAGCTAAAAAATGGCTTGCAACAGGAGCTCAGCCTACAGATACAGCAAAAGTTCTTTTAAAGAAAGCAGGAGTATACGAAGAAAAAGCTGAATAAGATCAAACAGGAGACGATGGACTATGGTAGAGTTAGTTGAATATATTGCCAAGTCTTTAGTTGATCATCCGGAGCAGGTCAGCGTTACTCAGAGTGAAAACAACCAGACTTTAGTTCTTGAGCTCAGAGTTGCACCTGACGATATGGGCAAGGTGATTGGAAAGCAAGGCAGAATAGCGAAGGCAATCAGAGTTGTGGTTAAAGCTGCGGCAACAAAAATGAACAAAAGAGTTGTCGTTGAAATCGCTCAGTAAATATTTGAGGGTCGTTTAGGCGGCCCTTTTTGCAATTTATATTGGATTTGAGGTTGGATGTATGCTGAAAAGATTTAAACTTGGTCAGATAGTCAACGCTGTTGGTCTTAAGGGGGAGAGCAAGGTTTATCCCTATACGGATTACAAGGAGCGTTTTGAGGAACTGGACAGTCTGTATATAGAGAACAAGCTTTATAATATTGAAAAAGTCAGATATATGGGCGAAATGGCCATAGTAAAATTCGAAGGGGTTTCGGACAGAAATGCCGCGGAGGCTCTCAAGGGTAAATATCTGTATGTTGACCGGGAAAATGCCAGAGAACTGGGAGAGGATGAATATTTTATTCCGGATCTTATCGGCATTGAAGTGAAAGATGAAGATGGCGGAGCTGTAGGAAAGCTTTCCGATGTAATACAGAATGCCGCTCATGATGTGTATGAGATAGAAATGGCTGACGGCAGGAAGTTTATGATTCCTGCTGTAGGAGAATTTGTTCTGGATGTGGACATGGACCGCCGTGTCATGACGGTCAGACTGATTGAGGGAATGATTGACTGATGAGGATAGATGTACTTACGGTATTTCCGGAAATGTTCGGACCTGTTGTGACGGACAGTATTCTGGGAAGGGCAAACGAAAGCGGACTCATGGATGTTAGAGTTCATAATATCAGAGATTATACTGTGGACAAGCACAATAAAACTGACGATTATCCTTTCGGGGGAGGAGCCGGGATGGTTATGTATGCGGAGCCTATTTCTGCGGCTCTGGAGGCAAACGGGGCTGCCGGGAAGAAAATTCTGTATATGTCTCCCAGAGGAAAGGTTCTCACCCACGAGAAGGTTCTGGAACTTGCCTCGGGAGAAGATTTTGTCATTCTGTGCGGACACTATGAGGGTGTGGATCAGAGGGTTATAGATTACTGGAACATGGAGGAGGTTTCCATTGGGGATTATATACTCACCGGCGGCGAACTGCCTGCTATGGTGCTTATAGATTCTGTGGCGAGATTTGTACCGGGAGTATTGGGAAACAGCGAGGCTCATTTCGAGGAATCTATCTGCAGCGGTCTTCTGGAATATCCTCAGTATACAAAACCTCGTGAATGGAAGGCAATGCCTGTCCCGGAGGTTCTTCTCAGCGGTCATCACGAAAATATTCATCTGTGGCAGCTTGAGAATTCTCTGAGGCTGACGAAGGAGAGAAGACCGGACCTGTTCGATGCGTATGTAAAAGAAAAATCCTCTTCCCTTTCAAAGAAAGAGAAGAAGATTCTGGAAAGTATAATTAATGAATAATTTATCGGATCCGGGGACGGGTTTAGGTCGGCAGATATCACCCGGCATGTGTATCAGTCTCCGGTATGGTTCGGCTGTCTGTGTTAAGATTCGGACTATGGATTTACAATGTTTTTCGGTTCGCCGTTTATGAATGATTTTATATTGTCGAATGCGATTTCGTGAAGGCGTATTCTGGCCTCGTTTGATGCCCATGACACGTGCGGGGTTATGAAACAGGTGTCGCAGTCGAAAAGCGGATTGTCCGCTTCCGGAGGTTCACTGCACAGTACATCCAGTCCTGCAGCAGCGATTGTTCCCTCATTGAGGGCATCCGCCAGGTCTGCCTCGTTGATAAGAGGCCCTCTGCCGGTGTTTATAAGGATTGCCGAAGGCTTCATCATGCTTAGGGTTTCCCTGTTTATCATTTCCTTCGTGGAATCTGTGAGCGGGCAGTGAAGGCTTACGATATCCGATTCTCTGAGAAGGGTGTCTCTGTCGGTGAATCTGAGGCTTTCGCTTTCATATTCAGCTTTCGGGTGTGGCGTATCAACCAGAACCTTCATTCCGAAGGCCTGAGCTATTTCGGCAGTTTTTCTTCCTATAGCTCCGAAACCGATGATACCCATGGTTTTGCCGTCCAGTTCAATCTGCGGATAGTCCCGGAAGGTAAAGTCTTCGCAGCGGCTCCATTTGCCCTTTGCAACGGATTCGGCATGATTGGACACCCTGTTGCATATGTGGAGTATGTGGGCAAACACGTTCTGAGCAACTGTCGGCGTGCTGTAGGCGGGAATGTTTGCTACAGGTATTCCCTTTGATTTTGCATGGGCTATATCTACTATATTGTAGCCTGTAGCAAGTACACCTATCCATTTTAGATCCAGGCAGGCGTCTATGGTTTCTGCAGTGATAGGAACCTTGTTGGTGAAAACGTAATCAGCGCCTTCGATTTTATCTATAACATCTTCGGGGGCGGTTCTTTCATATACTATCAGTTCGCCAAGCTCCTGCAGGGGAGCCCAGCTTATATCTCCCGGATTTGCAGCGTATCCGTCCAGAACAACTATTTTTCTCATATAATTCTTCCTTTCTCTTATTTTCCTTTGATATGATAGTATCAGAACATATGAACAAATTCAACCGCGTTGGAGAGCAAATCGAACCGTATTCGGGGAGCGGATCCGGAGGCGAATGTGCAGATCCGGCGGTGACTGCGGAGTATCAGAAGCATATGAAGGCACCTGCAGCGGGAATAAACAGCAGCCGGAGCAGGCTGAAAACCAGGCTGTTTTCCATGCAGTAACAGCAAATTTCGTGACGAAAAAATATAAAAAAACATTGACAAACAGTATAGGCTATAGTATTATTAAGAGGTCGCTGATGCAAAGCGGAACAATATCGGGGTGTAGCGCAGTTTGGTAGCGCAACTGGTTTGGGACCAGTGGGTCGCGGGTTCAAATCCTGCCACCCCGACCATTTTTAAGATGGGCCATTAGCTCAGTAGGTTAGAGCGTCCGGCTCATAACCGGCAGGTCCGGGGTTCGAGTCCCTGATGGCCCACCATTTTGCCCAGGTGGCTCAGTAGGTAGAGCAGGGGACTGAAAATCCCCGTGTCCTTGGTTCAATTCCGAGCCTGGGCACCATATTTTAACTGTCTCATTCGAGGCAGTATTTTTTTATTGTAAAAGAATTGCGTTTCATGTAGAATTCAAAATATAAAAGCAATTAATCGTGAAACGGAGGATAAGGAAATGCTGTACATAAATAAGGAAAAATCGATAAACAGATTTGATAAAACAAATGAGCCGGTTCTCAGATGCAGTCTGCCTGCGGAGATAGTTTTTGAAACAAACGACAGCTTCGCCGGTCAGGTGAAAAGCGAGGACGATTCCATGGATTCCTTTGATTACGATATAATAAATCCCTGCACCGGTCCTGTGTATTTTGAAGGGATCGGCCCGGGGGATGTGCTGGAGATTAAAATCGAAAGCATAAAATGCAAGTCTCCGGGATGGGCTATGTGCGTTCCGGGTGAGGGTGTTCTCGGGCATTTGGTGGAGAAGCCTGTCACAAAGATCTATCATTTTGATGATAAGGTGCTGAATATCAGCGATAAAATAAAGGTTCCTGCGGAGCCGATGATTGGTGTAATAGGTGTTGCTCCTGCCGAGGGTTCTCTCAGGGCTATTCTTCCCGGAGACCACGGCGGAAATATGGACAACAACATGATAAAGGAAGGCGCAGTGGTATATCTGCCGGTGAACGTTGAGGGCGCTCTTCTGGCCATGGGAGATCTTCATGTCAGAATGGGCGACGGCGAAAGCTTCTATACCGGAATTGAGGTAGGGGGAGAGGTTCGCGTGACCGTAAATGTCAGAAGAGACCTGAAAATGGATATTCCTTTTGTAAAATATAACGGAAGATTCGCTTCTGCGGCAACAGAGGAAAATATAGAAAAGGCTGCTTCAAAAGCTATGGAAAAGCTTGTTCGGTTTATTGTTGACAACGGTGAACTTGATTTCTATGAAGCCGGTTTCCTGTGCGGTGCCTGTGCCCACATGGAGGTTTGTCAGGTGGTGGACCCGCATAAGACAATGAGAATGGCAATTGAACTTGATGTTCTTAAACAGGCAGGCGTTGAAGTCTAAAATGCTGCAGTGCTGCTGCGAAGGCCTGTATTTTTTGTTATCGGATTTTTGTAAGTTAAACGCAGCGTAAATGAAATTATAAACAGTAAAGAGGGTGTTCAAATGGATAAAGCGAGCGTATCAAAGTCAGGCTATGTGCTGGCCGTGGCTTCGGCTTTTTTGTATGCGCTGCAGGTTGTAGTAGGTAAATTCATTCTTAAAGCGGGGATAGATGCGAAATCTCTGCTGGTTATACAGTATACCGGCTCTGCCGCAATGCTGTTTCTTTTTCTGATAATGAGGAACAGACGGAACGGTGTAAAAATTACAATGGAAAGAAGATTTCTGAAGCCCATCCTGATTCAGGGTGTGCTGGGCTGCTGTCTGACCAGCTTTTTCTTCTATCTTGCTCTGGAGAAGGTTAACGCAGGTATCTGCTCGATGCTTCTATATATGTGTCCTGTTTACGTGTGTATTTTTTTCATGGTGAGCGGTATAAGGAAAATTACATTTTTTAATAAACTTTCTGTAGTGCTGGCCTTTGCGGGTGCTGTGCTGGTTCTGAATATTTTTGCTCTGGGAGATATGAAATGGTCCACTTTCGGAATCTTTATGGGGTTCCTGTCCGGAATCTGCTATGCTTTTTACGGAGTTCATGCAGATCTGAAGCTCAAGGAAATGCCTGCGGAGCAGATGCTGTTTTATATGTATTTCATTGCAACGATTACCTTTTGGATTCTCAACCCGGGATTTATATCAAATCCGCCGGAGATACAGGGGGCAAAGTTATGGGCGCTTATTGTTTTTGTGACATTCCTTCAGGTTCTTCCGATGGCGCTGCTGAATATGGCGATAAGGCTTATCGGTTCCAACAAGGCAACTGTCATCGCAACGGCGGAGCTGCCTTTTACGATAATTCTGGCATTTATTATTTTGAAGGAGCAGATGGTTCCGGTTCAGATTATTGGTATAATTCTGATTGTTGCGGCGGTGGTAATACTTCAGATTAAAAAAGAGTGAGTCCGGAGTAAATTAATTTTAAAAAATGAAAAAAATAACTTTACATCAAGGTGGCAAAGTGGTAAGATAAAAAAGCCGTCGGGGTGTAGCGCAGTTTGGTAGCGCAACTGGTTTGGGACCAGTGGGTCGCGGGTTCAAATCCTGCCACCCCGACCATTTTTAAGATGGGCCATTAGCTCAGTAGGTTAGAGCGTCCGGCTCATAACCGGCAGGTCCGGGGTTCGAGTCCCTGATGGCCCACCATTTTGCCCAGGTGGCTCAGTAGGTAGAGCAGGGGACTGAAAATCCCCGTGTCCTTGGTTCAATTCCGAGCCTGGGCACCATTTTAATAAAGTTTCGGGATGTGGCGCAGTTTGGTAGCGTGACTGCTTCGGGAGTAGTAGGCCGCAGGTTCGAATCCTGTCATCCCGACCATAAAATTGGTATCCATGGAAATGGATACCAATTTTTTTTAAGAAGAAGACAGGATGAAAAGTTTATCCCCTTAAGGGGAAATCCTGTCATCCAGACCAGAATGGCTTTAGAGGTTCAAATTTCAACGTTTTGGAGTTTGAACCTCTTTTGTTTCCCGACTTTTTCCCACTTTTAGTAGTGTCAATGAGAACCGTCCCCGTTGACACCACGTTGACACCGTTGACATGCTTTCGGATATTCGTATATACTAAGATGATGAAATTATATCTGAACGGAGAAACAACATGGACGTATTCCGGGTGCATCCCGTTTCGGGAGGTCACCGGCAATTCCGGAGGATGCGGAAAAGCCGTCCGTCCCGTGTAAGACAGATACAAATAAAATGAGCCGGAGGTGAACACCATGCCAAAACAAAAATGGAACCTGAACACCATCTACATATCCGAGCGTCTGCAGGAAAGTATGCGGTACATCGCCCGCAGCGCTCTGACTGCTGTAATCGCTCCCATGGGCTACGGTAAGACAACGGCTGTGAACTGGTATCTGGCAGAATATGCCAGAACGGAACCGGTCAAAATCATTCGGATTAGCGTATATTCCGATAACCTCGCCATCTTCTGGAAAAGTGCGCAGGACGCCTTTGCCCGTGAGGGCTTTGATTTCATGCGGGACTATGCCTGCCCCACGGATGCCGCAGGCGGCGGACTGCTGGCGGATGATCTGTGCCGCGAGCTGGCGGGAGAAACACCCTGCTATGTGTTCATAGACGATTTTCACCTTCTGACAAACGAAAGCATTGCCCGTTTCCTCTGTACGCTGGCAGGGCGTCTGCCCGGAAATGTGCATCTGATCGTTGCCAGCCGTGACCGTTTTCTTCCGGCTGAGGAAATCGTCAGGCTGGGGAACAAGGTCTATCAGATCGGCACGGAACAGCTGCGGCTGAACCACACAGAGCTTTCCATTTATGCCCGCCGATGCGGAGCCGGTCTCTCAGAGGCACAGGTGGATTCTCTTCTTTATTCCAGTGAGGGCTGGTTTTCTGCTGTATATCTGAATCTTCGGACGCTTTCCGAGCGCGGTGCGCTGCCGGACCGCAACTCCGACATTTACGCCACCTTCACAGCTGCCATGATTGATCCACTCCCGGAAAAGCAGCGGGAGTTTCTGGCGGTAATGGGTCTTGCCGATGAATTCACTGTGGAGATGGCCCGTTTTGT
>JAUNCY010000052.1:0-1007 GCA_030526325.1 Bacillota bacterium | reverse complement strand
TGCGGAAAAACTGTTGGCGGTGCTGACCGCCCAGAACGCCTTCGTGACCTGTCTGCCGGACGGCAAGACCTATCGCTTTCACCATATGATGAAAGAGTGCGCAGAACGCACCTTCCTGACACTTCCGAAAGAGAAGCAGGCACACTGCCGTGAATGTTTCGGTGCATGGTATGAGGAGCATCAGCAGTACATACAAGCCTTGACCGCCTATCGGAAAAGCGGGAACTACGACGCTGTGCTGCGTGTTGTGGAAAAGGATGCAGGCATTCTGCTTTCCTCGCTTAACCCGCAGACGGTGCTTGAAGACATTGAGGCGTGTCCCGTTTCCACCCTGAAAGAGTATCCTCTGGCGCTCCTTGTGCTGATGCGCCGTATGTTTACATGGCGGCAGATTCCGAAGATGATGGAGCTGAAATCTCTCCTGCTGACTTCCATTGAGGAGCATCCGGAGCTGTCGGCAGAGGAACGAGGCAACCTGCTGGGCGAGTGCGACCTGATTATGAGCTTCCTCTGCTATAACGACATCAGCGCCATGAGCCGTCTGCACCGCAGCGCCAGCAGCCAGATGACCCGCATTGCCATCAGCATCCAGAAAAGCGGCGGATGGACCTTTGACTCGCCGTCAGTTCTGATGATGTACTATCGTGCGCCGGGCGAGCTGCAGAGCGAGCTTGCAGAGATGGACGAGTGTATGCCCCACTACTATAAAATTACCGACGGTCACGGGCAGGGTGCGGAAAAAATAATGCGTGCAGAGGCAGCGTTCATGCAGGGACGTTTTACTGACGCACACATCGAGCTGGAAAGTGCCTATGCCCAGATCGAGGGCAACGGGCAGGAGAACATGGCTCTGTGCTGTGATTTTCTGGCACGTCGGCTTTCACTGCATATGGATATGGAGCAGCGATATTCTTTCGAGGAGCGCCGTGAGGCTCTACTGCAAAAGCACAACGCCACATGGCTGAACATCTGGAGCGCCACAAGCGCCTATTATCACGCTCTGCTGG
>JAUNCY010000097.1 GCA_030526325.1 Bacillota bacterium | reverse complement strand
GCCCGCGCACAACGTCAGTGCCAGTGCCAGAGTTAAAAACCGTTTTTTCATCACTTTCCCCCTGCTCTTCGTAAATTGTGTTATATGGTTATCCCTTTAATTAAGCTCAACAAATAGTGCAGCAGAGATGTCAGATACCAAACAAGTAATTTCCAAAGCTTGTTATATGAGATAGCCATTTTCCGACCTCCAACTACAAATGTTGACATAATTATACGCTATTTAAGGTCATAGAGCAAGAAACTTTCGCATCATATTGCGAAAGTTTCTTGCCGTAGTTCATGGACGTTATGCAGTCTGCAGCCCAGCTGTTTATTCTGTTTTTGCTATTATCTCATTTCTCTGATTACAACCAAGGCTTATCAAAAACACAGGGTTTGGGCGTATCCCAAATGATAAGATGCACGCTTGGACGGAGGGGGCAGCGCATGCATTTTTCCGGTGTGTACGGACACCGGATGTGCTTGCTATTCTTCAATACTCTCTGATCCGCGTTTTTCAAATTGTCCTGTTTATCGGACGCATTCTATGATATACTAGCAAATCACCCGGAAAGGAGGGGCCTATGCATGGCAGTCAAACGCGTTTTTGCCGGTTACTATAAACGATACGACGGCAAGCGGATCTACGTTGTCCGCGTGGTAAAAGATATCGATACCGGCGAGGCTGTTGTGATCTGCAAGGATGCCAGTTTCATCCGGGAAGGCAATGAGGAATACTACACCATTCGCCTGGAGTCCTTCTGTGAGCAGGTGAATGTGGATGGTATTCTTGAGGATAAATACATCCGTCAGACCCGGCGCGAGGTTGAACCGGAAATTATCGGAGAAGTAACAGAGGACGGCTTTCCGGAGCCAAAGCGGAAGCCAGTCACCTACATCGATGACGAATATCAGCTCCGCTGTGTCCGGCGCAGCCACAGCTATTACGAGTACGCAAAGGATATCTGTACCAATTACCGGATGGACCTGCGGCGGTACAAGCTGATTCGGGAGCGGAAGCAGTATATCGGCATTGATGGTAAAGCGGAATACCAGGCCATGTGCGAAGATGTATCCTTTCTTCAGCAGTCCATGAAAACGATTCTGAAAGACTATATTGAGCTGTTTCAGAAGCGGTTTTCCGAAGGGCTCTCTGTCCGCAAAACGGCTGAGGCCATGCACCTGAATCGCGGCGCAATCGAGCGTCGGCAGATTGCACTCTATCGGGCGTTTGCTCAGCTTTTGCAGCAGCGGGACGAGGCAGACGGCGTCTGCCGGTTAATGCAGGAAACCGAGGAATTTTTTGAAGATATAATGGAATAACCAACGCCATTTTGAAGCGCTTGCCTGAACGGCAGGCGCTTCTTTTTGCTGCCGCTTGTGACAGAACCGTGACACCCCGCTTCATTTTGTCCGTTGTCTAGTGAAAGGGTTTTTAAGCAGACACTTTGCTTTGCAGAAAAAGATTTTTTACATTCCCCCCCAATTTCAAAAAAATTGTCCGTTGGAAAGAGAGAAGGACTTTGGAAAATTCTTTTCTGACGCCGCCTGACTTTTTCGACTTTTCTGTCCGATGGATTGTGAAAGGCAGACGAATGCTTCAAACCGTCTTTCAACCATATTTTATCAAAACCAAAAGGAGAACCACCATGATCATTCACCACAACCATACCCGCATGACCGCCGTTCCCATGGAACTGCTGGGGAGGTAAGCCATGCCGGATCGCACGCGCCCCATACGCAAGGAAATCTGCCTGAACGAGCAGGAACTGAATCTCATCCAGCACAAAATGCGCCAGTTGGGGACGCACAACTTCGGGGCGTATGCCCGCAAGATGTTGATCGACGGGTACATCATCAAGGTCGATTACACCGAGCAAAAGAAGCTGGCTGCCACCGTCAGC
>JAUNCY010000051.1 GCA_030526325.1 Bacillota bacterium | reverse complement strand
GAAGCAAGACACGGCAAAGCATTCGAAGGACTTCTTAAGAGATACTTTGGCTAAACCTGAAAGGAATGCGAACTATGGATAAGTACGAATGCCCATGCGGCTATGTTTATGACCCTGCAAAAGGAGATCCGGAAAACGGAGTTGCTCCGGGTACACCATGGGAAAAACTTCCTGAAGGATGGGTATGCCCGATTTGTGAACTCGACAAGGATTCTTTTGACAAACAGTAAATCCGCAGGTTAAACATTATAATATGAATTTTTAAAGGAGATTACGAAAGTAGTCTCCTTTTGCTGTGCACTGATATTATGTGGTGAATTTTAATATTAATATGTTAATTCTTTGGAAAAGGACTTTTTCGTATTGTAAAAAAAGTCCGGTATGATAGAATACAGGTAAATTAAGCCATTATTAAAGGAGGTAACGGATAATGAAGAAAAGATTCAGATTAATGATGATTATGGCTGTGTCTGTGGCTGTGTTTGCTCTGGGAAGCATCTGCGCTTTTGCCCAGGATGAATATGACCCTTCCGTAAATGATTACAATGTAATGCTCAACGGTGAATATGTTCAGTTTTCTGATGCTGCACCTGTTAATGTAAGCGGAAGAATCATGGTTCCTTTCAGAGCAATTCTTGAAACTTTGGGAGCAGAGGTTTCCTGGAATGATGCCTCAAGAACAGTAACCGCGGTTTCGGATGATACAACAATTAAATTTGTGGTAGGCCAGCCTGATATTAATATTGTTAAAGACGGAAAAACTTTCGTAAAGAAGATGGATGTGGTTCCTTACATAAATACTGCCAACAACAGAACTTATGTGAGCACAAGATTCGTTGCGGAAAGCCTCGGATATACAGTAGGATGGGATTCCGACAGAGCTACTGCCGTAATCATAGACTATGACAGGATTTTCGGAAATGCCGAAAAGGATTTTTCAAAGATTGACGAGTTCATGATGAAAAACAGGACTGATGTAAACACAGCATATGAAACCCTTATGGAAATGGCTGTGAATGTGACAGTATACAAGGAATTTATAAATTCAATGGCAGGTGAAAATGTTTTTTCAAAAGATTTGAGCCTTGATGTTACTGCTGACGCTTCCGCAATAACAAAGGGAAGTGAAATGAGCATGGATATGGACATGAAGATGAACATTGCAGAACTTCTTTTATCACTGCCTGCTGACGCTGTTGGCGATATTTCCGCAGAAGATATGGAATTGATTAAGAAACTCAGCAATATGGAAATGTCAGCTTATGCGGATATGGAAAGCGGAGACATGTATTTCACAACAAACGTTAATTCCGCACTGGATCCTTCTTACGGAGACAGCACATGGTTCAAGCTCAATCTCTACAGTGTTTATGAAACCCTCGGATTAGATCTCAAAGAACTCATGCAGGCATCTGTTTCCGGAGAAGCATATACAGTTGCTCAGGTTTTAAATCTGATAGCTGAAGCAAGTGAAAGTGAAATGACCATATATACATACGATGAAATGAGTACTGTATATGAGGCTATGGAAGCTCTGATCGGAGACAGCGCGCTCAAGGTAACCAAATCAGGAAGCAATACAGAGTATACAGCAGATTTCTCAAAACTGTCTGTACTTACAGGTGATGACAGCGTAAAAGGTGAAATGGTAATTACAGAGAAGAATGACGGCACTTATGACTGTTCCTTCAGTTTCTCCGTTGAGGAACCTGGAATGATGAAGATAAGCATGAGCATGGATTCAACATATGACAAGACAACAAAGGCTGTAGAAAAAGCACCTGCAGGTGCGCAGATAGTTGACATGACATCCATGTTTGAAAGTGCGATACAGTAGACAGCAGTATATGGGCTTATAAGGGGTCTCAAAACTTATAAAGTTGACTTCGGGGCGGCAGCATGCCGCCCTTTTTTATGTGTGATAAAAATACTTTGTAATGCATGAAACAAAGGAGTATGCTGGTTTAAATGGCTAAAAATAGAAATATTTTCTGTAATTAAATTAATTAAGGAGAAGAAGGATACGGACGCTGCGCCTATAATTTCACAGGACAGAACAATGGTTCCGGTACGATTCGTTGCAGAAGCTTTCGGAGGAAAGGTTGACTGGGAGGATTCCTCAAGAACAGTAACGATTGAAATAGACGGAAAAGTTCTGACAATGGTAATAGGGCAGGAGCTGGAAGGCTTCGATGCAGTGCCGGTTATCAGCAGCGACAGGACAATGGTGCCTATCAGATATATATCCGAAGAACTGGGCGCAAATGTAATCTGGGTACCTTCCACGAGAACGGTGTCAATTGCTAAATAGAGATTAATAATGTTGAAAATACAGGCTTTCGGTGATAAGATATTTTCTGACATATTAGTTTTAGGGAGGAAGAAATGAAAAAGTTATTTTGTCTGGTCCTGGCAGGAATTACGGCTATATCCCTTGCTGCATGCGGAGGAATGCCAAAGTTTGACAGCGAGAATTTAACCGCGGCACAGAAATATACATATGATGCAATGTTATGTTATGCTGTGGATGAAGGATATGATTTCCTGTCGGCGGAGGTTATGCTTACAGAGGATTTTGCCGCTGATATGAAAGGGAAGGTTGAACTCTCGAAATGGGATGTTTCGGATGCGGCTGCAGTAGTATATGTAAATATAGGGAAAAAATCATCGGAAGATGACAATACTGCATCTGATTCAACAGTAAGCGGTGAGGAAGATAAAAAGGACACTTCGGAAGATGAAGTAAAGACACAGGTGGCATTTTTTATGAATGCCGAAAGTCAATTGCTTGATACTGTGGTTATTAAGAGCGGCAGTACATCAACGGCAGAAGCGATGCCTTTTGATGGTGCGGCAGATGGCGGAGCAGCAGACTCCGGCAGAAGAGAACTGGCAGAGATTGAGCTTGCCCAGGAAGAACTGATAAGCACCAATTCCGAAACAATGATTCCGTTTGTTGAAGAAAGAGAAAGCAAGCTGAAAGCTGATCCGGAATATATATATTCCGCAGAATACCTTAACCTGCTGAATACAAATCAGGCTTTTTTGAAATATGATGAATATGCCAGAAAAGCGGAAAGTCTTAAAAAGGAAATAGAATTGGAAGAGTCTTCCGAATCAATGGAACCGGCGCAGGCATCAAAAGCCAGAAGTCTGTTTTATTCTGAAGAAAAAATCCTTGAGAAAAAACTGGAATACTGCACTGATTATGCGAAACTGAAAGACCTTATGGAAAAATGCCACAGCGAAAATAAGGAGGGAGCGGATGCGCTTCTGGCTAAAGCTGAATCCATTAAAAAAACAGATGAAAACTATTTGTATAATAAGGAATATGTAAAAGCTGCCGTAAGCAATAAAGTGAAGGCATATTACGAATATCAGGTAGAGCTTGCTAATATCGAGAACTGCATGGCAGCGGTCGACGAGGCTCTGACTTTGGAAGATTCCGGAGAAATAGATTTCATGCTTGAACGGGCTGAGCGAGAGTATAATGCAAACGAAGAACTTCTGGAGGCTCTCATGGGTTACGCCGGAGCTCTGTCAGTATACGAGGACTTTGAGGCGGCAAACGCTGCTGAACTGAAGGCTTATCAGGATGCCTCCGATGCTGCAAAAAAAGCTGCGGGAGATAATTACGAAAAGGATATCGAGTATATAAAGGTTCAGGTAAAATATGAGGATCTGATTAATAAAAAAGATGCCCTGAAAGAAGAACTCTCGGCGTCAGAAGAGGAACTGAACAGTGCTCAGAAGAATAAAGAAGAGGTTTATAAAAATCTGGAAGAGGAAGAGGCTGAAATCATTGAAGATGCTGCCGTTGCAAAAGAAAAGAAGGCCTTTGCCGAATATATTAAAGACAAGAAACCTGCTGACAAATCCGAATATGATGCGGCAGCCGGAGAATGGGGATATCTTCATCCGGATTATGAAGCTTATCAGAATGAACATATAAAGAGACCTGTAAAAACAAGTTCCGGCGGAGGCGGTTATAAAAGTAACAGCAGTAACAATAACGACGACGGCGGAATAAAATACGACAAGAATGATGAGTTATACAGAGAACATGATTATAACAATGACGGAAAAATAAATGATCAGGAATTCCAGGATGCACTTGGAGATTATATGGATCAACTTATGGGTTACTGATTATACTGCGGGGCGGCGAAAGCCGCCCGTTTTTTGTGCGGACTGAAACCCCGGGATGTCAATAAGTGTCAATTAGAACCGTCCATATTGACACTCAGCCAGCCGTTCAGAATGCCGAGTATGTCATCCATGACAGTGCCGGCTTTTTTTTCGTTCAGAAGCTCGTGGCGAAGACCGGGATAGAGCTTGCAGCTCACGTTCCTGTAGCCGGCATTTTTGAATGCGGCGAGAACCTTTGCGAAGCTTTTTTCACTGCCTCTGCAGGGATCGTCTTCACCCGAAATGAAATGTACAGGGACGCCGGGATCAGGAACATTCCATCCCCTGGAGTCATAGGTTTCGGACATCAGATCCATAAGGGCGGCAAAACCGTTCAGCGTGAAGGTGAACCCGCAGCCGGGATCTTTGTCGTATTTTTCCACGTTTTCACGGTTGACTGAAATCCAGTTGTTTTTAGAAGGACCCTCTTCAATAAACGGTTTGTTGTAGGCGCCCAGAGCCATGCTGTTCATCAGACTGCTCCTGTGACGGTCGCCTTTTATAAGAGTAAGAAGTTTTATAAGCAGTTTCCCCAGCGGAACGGCGCCGACAGGAGAAGGGCTGCCGCAAACGATAAGACCGGAAACCGTGTCGGGATATTTTTTGAAATAGCTTCTTACTTCCAGAGAGCCCATGCTGTGCCCGAACAGAAATACGGGCAGACCGGTGTATTTTTCATGAAGATGTTTATTTACAGTCAGAAGATCCTCTATGCAGGCGTTTTTGCCGTCATTGTAAAAATACCCCAGATCTTCGGGAGCCAGTATACTTTCACCGTGTCCTCTCATGTCGTGCATACAGCAGTGCCATCCGTGGTCTGCCATGAATTTAATAAACGGAATATATCTTTCCTTGTGCTCAGCCATTCCGTGACAGCATTGAAGCACTCCGACGGGAGCATCTGATTCGGCATAGATCAGACTGAGAGGAAGATTGTCAGCGGTTGAGTTTATAATACACTTCTGAATATCAGCCATAATTACCTCCTGAAACAGCGACATGCCGGGTCCGCACGAGCAGTATTTTTTCACGCCGAATCCCCGGTGTCAGGATTATTCTGTGTGATAAGATTTTATCACATGAGTCTGGTTTGTGAAGACGGTATTTAAAAATAAAAAAGACAGGATGCGGGGGATTCCGCATCCTGATCTCAGGGACAAAGGATAACTGTATATTGGATACAGCCTCCGGAGTATATATGCAGTATGCAGGGAATGAGGAGTCTCAACGCCGAATGAGTTTCCTCTGGTCTGACTTAGCTGCATAAGGAGTTATTGTGTTATGGTCTGATAAATATCTGAGTCCAGTATGCCTGCCCGTCGGAGTCTTCATAATATCCGACGCCGAGCTGTGTGAAACTGCTGTTAAGGATATTGGCGCGATGTCCGCTTGAGTTCATCCATCCGTTCATCACGGATTCCGGAGTTGAGTATCCTTTGGCGATGTTTTCACCTGCATGCGAGTAGGTGATACCACGCGATTTCAAGAGTTCAAAGGATGAGCCGAAGGTTGGAGATGTGTGTGAAAAATAATTGTTTTCCGCCATATCTCTGGATTTGATGAGGGCGGCAGCGCAGAGAGAATCATTCAGTTCGAGACCGGAGAGGCCTGCGGATTCTCTCTCTGCATTGACCAGAGCCAGCACATCATCCGCATATTGATATGTAACCGGGTCTGCTGCAGGAGAGTCTTCCGTGTCGGAGGGAAGTTCTGTATCCTGAGCGCCTTCATTATTGTCAACCGTGTCCGCAGGAACGGAAGGCTCTGAAACAGGTGGTGCATCTTCATTTTCATCAAAGGCTCCGGTCAATATGCCAGTAATCACAGGCATGCTGCCGCCCCATAACCCTTCGGAACCGCATTTTTCCTCAATGCATTTCTTTGCGGCTTCAAAAGCTTCGGAGATTCCTGCAAATATCTGATAAGAATCCTGACACTGATTACTGGATAATATTCTGCTGCATGCATTAAAGCCGTAAGAATCTGAATCCGACTGGGCTGCGTAGCTGACCGGAGCCGTTACAGCGAGTAATAACGTAACTAATACAAAGATTATTGATTTCCTTTTCATCTTTTTACCTCCTTGCAAAAATTATACATCTGACCGGAAGACGCGTATACCCATCAGAATATGGCAATATTACCATTTGTATTGCCAAAAAGGTTGACAATCTCGAAGAATCGAGTTTTAATAAAATAAGTATGGAATAAGGAGAAATAACGATGACAAAAGTACAGAACAATTTGATTATACCTATGAATTACGATCCCAAAATAGGTCTTATGGAAACTCAGGTGGCAATAAAGATCATAAAGGATTTCTTTATGAAGGCCCTTGAAAATAATATGAATCTTACAAGAATTTCGGCACCGTTATTTGTTGATCCGAAAACAGGTCTCAATGACAATCTCAACGGAGTGGAGAGAACTGTAAGTTTTACTCTTAAGGGAATTGATGAAATGACCGTTGAAATAGTACAGTCTCTTGCAAAATGGAAGAGAATGGCTTTAGGAAAGTACGGATTTGCTCCGGGAACAGGCCTTTATACTGACATGAATGCAATCAGAAGGGATGAGGATCTTGACAATCTGCACTCAGTTTACGTAGATCAGTGGGACTGGGAAAAGGTTATAGAAAAATCCGATAGAAACGAAGCGTATCTTAAAGAGACAGTGAAGATTCTTTACAGAACATTAAAGGAACTGGCGGCATTTATCAACGAAAAATATCCTCAGATAGCAGCGGATCTTCCGGAAGAAATATTTTTCATTACTTCCCAGGAACTGGAAGACATGTATCCGGACTTGGATTCAAAGGGTAGAGAAGATGCCATATGCAGAGAAAAGAAAGCAGTATTTCTCATGAAGATAGGCGGAGCTCTCAAATCAGGGAAAAAACACGATGGAAGAGCGCCGGACTACGATGACTGGGAGCTTAACGGAGACATTCTTCTGTGGAACAATGTTCTCGAAAGAGCTTTTGAAATCTCATCCATGGGAATCAGAGTTGACGAAGAGGCTCTCATGAAGCAGCTTGAAATATCAGGAGATACCGACAGGGCTGAGATGGATTTCCACAAGGCAATACTTAACAAAGAACTGCCTTATACAATAGGAGGCGGAATAGGCCAGTCAAGACTCTGCATGTTCTTCCTGCAGAAGGCTCATATCGGAGAGGTTCAGGCAGCGGTATGGCCGAAGGATATGATAGAAGAATGCAGCAGGAACAATATTTTCCTGCTTTAGCAAAATAATTTTTTAGGGGAAGTTTGATATGTATACAAGAACAGAAGCGCTTATTGGAAAATTCGCAATGGATCTGATTAAAGAAAAGAAGGTTTTCATATTTGGAGTAGGCGGTGTAGGCGGTTATGTTGCCGAAGCTCTCGCAAGAAGCGGAGTAGGAACCGTTGCCGTTGCGGACTTTGATACGGTTGAAAAGTCAAATTTAAACAGACAGATTATCGCTCTCAGGGATACCGAAGGCAGAAACAAAGCTGAGCTTATGGCCGGAAGAATGAGACAGATAAACGAGAAAATCGTTGCCAAGTATTTTCCGGAAAAGGTTGATGAAGAGAATATCAGATACATGAGACTGGATCAATACGATTACATAATAGACGCTGTGGATGATGTCAGTGCAAAGGTGGCTATTATCAAGGCTGCCAGAGAAAAAGGAATCCCGGTGATAAGCTGCATGGGTACAGGAAACAAGCTTCATCCTGAAAAACTGAAGGTTGCGGATATCAAAAAAACAACTAACTGTCCTTTGGCAAAGGCTGTAAGAAAAGCACTCAGAGCTGAGGGCATCACCGAGGGAGTCAAGGTGGTTTACTCTACAGAGGAACCGGTGGTTTCGGGAACTGAGACCGAAGACGGAAGAATTGCTCCGTCGAGCGCTGTTTTCGTTCCGGCTGCCGCAGGAATTCTGATTGCGGCCGAAGTGTTCAGGGACATGGCATATCTTAATGAATAACTGAAGTGTGAAAATAAAAAAATCAGTGCATCTGTCGGTCAGGTATTAATTCTGACGTATCAGATGCACTTTGATTTCTGAAATGTTTTACGATTCGGCGGGGGATTTGCGCTCCGCGCAGGATATTATTCCGCGGCGGAGTCTGTTTTACCTTTAGTGCCGGAATCCGTATTGTCTTCAGTGCCGGAATCGACTCCGCATAAAATATTTATTACTTCTTCCATAGAAACGCCTCTCGGAATCTGATGAACTCCGGGCTGAACTTTTCCGTCAAGTCCCATGGACTTTATCTGATATGTAAAATCATCAATATTCACAACCAGACCCGCCTGCTTAAGTAATCCGGCAACAACATCTGTGGATGAACCTTCCGGGATGACCACTTCTTTATACTCGGTGTCGGAATTCTGAGCGGAAGCACTGTCTGCGTCACTGTTATCAGCCTGCAGATCAGCCTGTACCGAGGTGCTTACACCGGCAGTACCTGACTGGGAAGACGGATAATCCATTATTACTTCTACTCTTGTCCAAATAAGAAAAGCTGCTAATGCTATAATAATCAGCGCAACGAAAATATCGCTGAAATTATATATAAAATTTCTTATAGCTCTCATATCTCTCCTCCTTTTGCTTGTAATGTAATAATAATATATCTGAAAATTATTCTCAAGGGGTAGATTGTCGAATTAATTAAATATTTGTTACAGTATTCGTAAATAAGTTTGGAATTTCGACATATTATAGTATTATAATATAATCAGGAGATAAACATGATAGAAATTAGAATAGGCTCGGAACAGGAAAAACAGAGGATGGACAGGTTCCTCAAGAAATATCTTCCGAAGGTGCCTTTAAGCCACATATATAAAATAATAAGAACAGATGTAAAGGTCAACGGAAAAAGAGTCAAACCCGAGTATATGCTGGAATCCGGGGATTTGCTGAACCTGTATATTTCCGATGAACTGGCGGCTCAGTACAGCGAGGCCCCCAAAAGTCCTTCCGGAAGAGCTAAGAAGCAGTTTTCTGTAATTTATGAAGACGAAAATATCCTGCTGGTCAATAAACCTAAGGGTCTTCTTACCCACGGAGACAGGACGGAAAAGAAAAATACCCTGGTAAATCAGGTTATAGGTTATCTGGTAGAGAAGGGTGAATATAAATTTTCAAGAATCAATACGTTTACGCCGGCTCCGGTAAACCGTCTGGACAGGAATACTTCGGGAATTGTAATATTCGGCAAGAACAATCTGGCGCTTCAGAGTCTAAACCGGATGATAAAAGACAAGGAAAGTATCGGTAAATACTATATTGCCGTTGCAAAGGGAGTGCTTAAGGAGCAGAAGATTCTGAGAAGTTCTATGAAGAAGGACGAGGAAAACAACATGATAAGCATTTCCGGAGAAGAAGAACCCGGAACAAAGTTCATGGAGACCGTCATAAGACCTCTTTCGGTAAAAAACGGTTTTACCCTTGTTGAAGCTCAGCTGGTTACCGGTAGAACCCATCAGATAAGAGCGCATCTTGCTTCTCAGAAATTAAACATCATAGGGGACGTAAAGTACGGAAGTCCTTCGGGAAATGCATATGCAAAACAGAAATACGGGCTTACAACCCAGTTTCTCCATGCATATAAGATAAAATTCGACAACTGCCCGGATATGTTTAAATATTTAAACGGCAGAGAGTTTTCCGCGCCGCTGCCGCCCGAGCTGGAGAAAATAAAAACAAATATGTTTGGAGACTAAAAAAATGGGAAGAATAGAGAGAAAAGAAAATGAGAAAAAAAACGGGAGCGTGAAAAGCACTGTGATAGAGTGGGCAAAAACGATTATTATTCCGATTATCGTTGCGCTGATAATACTTCAGGTTATCAGGCCGACTCTTGTTCAGCAGCATTCAATGCTGCCCACTGTCGAACCGAACGACTATCTTATAGTATATAAACTGGCATATAAATTCGGAGGAGAACCGGAATACGGTGATATTGTGGTCTTTGAAAGCGACCTTAAGCTGGATGAAAAAAACAACAAATATCTGATAAAAAGGGTTATAGCGACGGAGGGGCAGACCATACAGGTAACCGACGGCGCGGTTTATGTGGACGGTGTTATGCTGGATGAGCCGTATATTAACGGAGACTTTACTCCGGGAGATGTGGCTGTTTCCGAAGTGCCGGAAGACTGTGTTTTCGTAATGGGAGACAACAGGCCGAACAGTACTGACAGCAGAAATGACATTGTGGGCTTTGTTGAAGAGGATCGTATAATGGGAAAGGTTGTTTTCAGACTGTTCCCGTTTAACAAAATAGGCGGTTTATATTAAAACTGACGGCTGAACGACTGGATTGGGGATTTAAGAAGGGCTGATGCAGTCCGGAAGAGTCTTTTGCGTCAGCCGGGGCGATAATATTTTGATGTTAATAAATGTTAATAAATACTGATCGCGATTCAGAGAAAGGCGGAGCATGGCTGTTAAAGGTTTAAGAGAAAAAAGACGGAGACAAAGGCGGGAGGCGTTTGAACTGGTTAAGGTGTTTTCTGTTTCTTTGGCGGTCGCTTTGGCAGTTACCGCTTTTGTCAGGCCGACTCTGGTCAGGGGGCAGTCAATGGAGCCGACTCTGGAGAATAATGATTATCTTATCGTAAAAAGCAGTTCTCTGCTAGGCACTGTGCCTGAATATGGTGATCTGATTGTTTTCAACAGCAAGGTGGCATCAAAGGAAGGATATACCCGTCTTCTGAAAAGGGTCATCGGGCTTCCGGGAGATACTATAGAGATAAAAGACGGCACTGTTTTCAGAAACGGAGCGCCTTTAAAGGAGGATTACCTGAAAGAGACAGGAACGACGGGCAATTTAGAAAAATTTAAGGTCGAGGAAAACCGGGTTTTCGTAATGGGAGACAACAGAGCAAACAGCCTTGACAGCAGGAACAGGATGCTCGGCACAATCGGCTTTGAGGATATTATAGGAACGGCAGAATTCAGGCTGTTTCCGCTGAGTAAAATTGGAAGATTGAAGTAAAGGGAGATATTATGGGAAAGGTTCTAAGTCAGAACAAAAAAGCCAGACATGATTATTTTATTGAGGAAACCTACGAATGCGGAATAGCTCTCACCGGAACTGAGATAAAATCCGCGCGAAAGGGAAGGATAAACCTGAAGGACAGCTACGCCAAGGTTGTTGACGGCGAGGTTCTGGTTTTCAATATGCATATTGCGCCGTATGAGCAGGGAAACCGTTTTAATGTGGATTCAAAGCGTACCCGAAAGCTGCTTTTACATAAGCGTGAAATTCGCAAGCTGCTAGGCTACACTTCACAGGACGGGCTGACTCTGGTGCCGCTAAGCGTTTATCTGAACGAAAAGGGGCTTGCAAAGCTCGAACTGGCTGTTGCAAAGGGCAAGAAGAATTATGACAAGCGTGACGATATGGCAAAGAAAGATGCAGATCGAAGGATGCAGCAGGCAATGAAAAACAGATAAAATTTACAAAAATTTTATGTTGATTTTTTAAGAAAACATACTAAAATAGATAATACATCATTGATATGGGGGTGTACTGGTTTCGACGGGGGTATAGAACCACGTTAAGCGAGTCGTTGCGTTGATCAACGTTAAAAGTGACACCTTAAAAAGAAAAGACAAAGAAAACTTTGCATTAGCTGCCTAATTTTGCGGCTCGTCCGCCTCAGCTCACCTGCAGGCTGAGATCCGGGCGTCATCTATGCAGGAAAACGTTATGCCCACTCCTTTAAGCATGACGGAATCTAAAGGATAGCTGAAGAGAAAACCTGCTTCTGGGTGTTTTCCGATGCGAAACCCTAAATCAGAAGCTGCACTCGGAGAAAGATGTGCGGAAGTGCTTTCGGACAGGAGTTCGATTCTCCTCACCTCCACCA
>JAUNCY010000005.1:37576-59831 GCA_030526325.1 Bacillota bacterium | reverse complement strand
ACCTATGACCCCCTGCTTGTAAGGCAGGTGCTCTCCCAGCTGAGCTATGCCCCCACATCCTTTTTCTACCTGACACATTTACAGATTATACATAATTCAAAAGTGCTTGTCAAGACTTTTTTTATTTGTACTTTCTGTTTAATGTTTACCAAATAAGGTAAATTTGGTGACCCTACCGGGACTCGAACCCGGGTTACCGCCGTGAAAGGGCGGTGTCTTAACCGCTTGACCATAGGGCCTTATCTCTTTCGCTTTTAAGCGACTGCTCTATTACTATACCAAACGCCATGTTGTTTGTCAACGGAAATTTACCTTTTTTTTGACACAATTTTTACCCGGTCTGCGATACAGCAGATCTTTATGCCTTCATGCTTTAAGCATCACCGAAACAGTACTTCAGGCCTTGATCCTGACAGCGGCCTGATTCGTACGCATTATCATATTCAAAGGGATGAAACGGGCTTTTTACGGATTGTCTCATCCCTCATACGCTATCCTTACAAATGCCGTCCTTATAAGCATTTATCCCGGCAGCCCTCAGTCCCGCTTCCTTTTTGCGGTTTTTTCCGGTATGCCGGAGAATATCAGAAGCACGAAATATTGCTGTCTGTTCTGCCTTCTGTACCTCCCACAAGAGTTCCGTCAGGCAGTTTTACAATTATCTGACCTCGTCCGAACACCTCATTGTCCGGAGCCACTTCGACCTCATGTCCTCTGAAAAGCAGCTGCCTTGCAATCTCGATCGGGAAATTATCCTCGACCAGGAATTTCTTTCCGCCCGTCCACTGCCATCTTGGGGCATCCAGAGCCTGCTGAGGATTCAGATTAAAATCAATAAGATTCATTACAGTCTGCACATGTCCCTGAGGCTGCATGTATCCGCCCATTACTCCGAAGGGAGCCACTGCTTCTCCGTCTTTCATGATAAATCCAGGAATTATGGTGTGATAGCTCTTTTTGCCCGGAGCCAAAGCATTTGCGTCATCAGGATTAAGAGAAAAGTCATGTCCCCTGTTCTGAAGGGCAATTCCTGTTCCTCCGACTACAATTCCCGAGCCGAAATCGAAGTAATTGCTCTGAATATACGACACCATATTGCCTTCACTGTCTGCAGTACATAAATACACTGTTCCGCTCCTTGGCGGCAGCTCAGGACACGGTTCGCCAACAGAATCATCTATCTGACCTGCTCTGTATGCACCGTATTCGTGAGTAATAAGTCTTTCCTTATCTATTTTCATATGGCGGGGATCCGTAACGTAATGCCTGCCGTCGGCAAAGGCTATCTTCATTGCCTCCCACTGCTTATGGTAAGTATCCACGCATTCTTTTTCTTTAAACGAAAATTCTTTAAGAATATTCAAAGCCATCAAAGCCACGATTCCCTGTCCGTTAGGCGGGATTTCACAGATATCATATCCTCTGTAGTTGACCTTTATCGGTTCAACCCATTGCGGGCTGTATCCGGCAAAATCCTCTCTGCAGAAAAATCCTCCGAATTTTTCGCTTTCGGCAACAATTTTTTCTGCCAGAGGGCCTCTGTAAAAGCTTTCCGCTCCGGTTTTTGCAATTTCCTCAAGAGTATCTCCATGGTTAGGAAGCTTTACAACCTCGCCCGCTTCCGGCGGTCTTCCTTCCGGGGCGAAGGTTCTGAACCATTCGTCATACTCTCCCCTTCCTTCAAGGCTTTTATACACCTCAAATGAATTTTTCCACATCCTTGCTATATTTGGAGACACAGGATAACCTTCTCTGGCATAGGAAATCGCAGGAGCCATACTGTCCTCCAGAGACAGTTTTCCGAATCTTTCCGCCACAGCTGCCCATGCGGCAGGAGCGCCGGGAACCATAACAGGAATCCATCCGTATTGAGGCATTTTGTCCCCTCCGGTTCTCTCCTTTACCTTGTCTATAGAGATGTTTTTGGGAGAAAAACCGCTGGCATTCAGTCCGTAAAGCTTTTTATCCTTTTCGGACCATACCAGAGCAAATGCGTCTGAGCCTATCCCGTTGGCTGTAGGCTCGCACACAGTAAGTGCGGCAGCCGCAGCAACGGCAGCGTCCATGGCATTGCCGCCTTTTCTCATTGCTTCAAGACCTGCTGCAGAAGCCTGCGGGCATGAAGCGCAGACCATTCCCCGGCCCGCATAAACAGGGTATCTTACCGAGTGGTACGGCTGGTAATTTGGCACGAATTTCATAATTATTTCCTCGCTGTATATCATATTTTAACAGTAAAAGCTTATACCCTTGCGGCAGCAGGTGTCAATACCCATGCCGCCCGCCCCGCTTAATACCTGATTTACGGATACTGCGGACTCTGCAGTTAATTTAAGGATATTATGTTTTTTCAAGGGCATAATATTATCATCAAGAAAGGGTTATTTTTATGATTAATTCTCTAATAGGTCTTGTTTCAGGCTTTATTAACGGCCTCTTAGGCTCCGGCGGAGGGACTGTAATAGTCCCGGCTCTGGAAACCTTAAAAAAAACAGAAACTCACAAAGCTCATGCTACTGCGATTTTTATTATACTTCCGCTGTCTGCGGCAAGCGCGCTGATATATTTTTTTAAAGGTGCCCTGGATCCGAGTGCTCTGTTTTACGTTGCTCTGGGAAGCATTCCGGGGAGCATTATCGGGGCAAAGCTTCTTAAGAAGCGGTCCTCCCGGTTTCTCAGTGGGATGTTCGGGGCCGTCATGACGGCTGCAGCAATAAGGATGATGCTCACATGACGGCTGTACTTATCCTGTCCGGTCTGGTTTCCGGAATAATTGCCGGAATGGGCATCGGCGGCGGCAGTATACTGGTGCCGATGCTCGCTGTATTTACCACTCTTTCACAGCAGGAAATACAGGCGATAAACCTTACGGTTTTCATTCCGGCATCCATAACCGCGCTGACAGTCCACATAAAAAACAAGTCTGTGGATTTTTCGCTGTCGCGCCCCATTATAATCTGCGGTCTGCTGGGCTCCGCCGCCGGTGCATTTGCCGCTCTGTGGCTTGACGGAATCATCCTCAGAAAGATTTTCGCTTTTTTCATATTGTTCATCGGTATTTTCCAGCTGGTGAAAAAGGACTGCCGCTGAGCAGTTCCGTCATCCGGTACCGCGTCAGCACCTCACCCGGTATTTTTTTCCTTCCGGATAACTTTTTCTTCATATAAAAAAAACAGCACCGGGAGCCTGCTTTGAACCGACCCTCAAATCGTCAGATTTTCGGCTGACTTCCGAGGACCGGTTTGCTTTTAATGCCGTTTCCGGTGTCTGTTTTATTCAATTTCTTCCGGGCCGCAGCATACCGCCCGACTTCTATACCATCTTAACCTTTTCCAGTTCAATATGCCTGTCCACAATATTCACAGTGCCTGCAGTCACTTCCATAAACGAGGTTATTATCTCCTCAGTTTTCAGCGGATCGCACACTATTTCAAGAGTAACCTTGTCGGTGAACTGAGTGTTTCTGATAATAAAATCACCCTTCTGCGCCATATTCTCAGCCTTCCCGTGATATGTATACTGAATCTCCAGTGTTGTGACTTCCATATCCTTCACTTCAGCAACACCGGCAGCTTTCAGCGCCTCCTTGGCAATACCCGTATATGCCCTGACCAGTCCTCCTGTTCCGAGTTTTATTCCGCCGAAATATCTGGTCATTACTATCGCAACATTTGTGATGCCCTCTTTCATGAGCATCTGGAGCACCGGCACTCCGGCCGTTCCGGAAGGTTCCCCGTCGTCACTGTATTTCTGTATATCATAGTTTTCTCCTATCACATATACAGGTACATTGTGGGTCGCATCTCTGTTGGCCGTGCGCACCGAAGCCACAAATTCCTCTGCCTCCGCAGCAGTTTCAACAGGTTTGATATATCCTATAAACCTGGATTTCTCTATTACTGTCACAGCTTCCGCCTGTTTCAGAACTGTTTTATATCTGACTGCCATAGTTCCTCCTCAAATCAGGTATTCCTTGTACCTTCCGTAATCCGCCTTGGACAGTTCCACTTCAAAATAGGTTCCCTCGTTTTTGTAATCCATCTTAAGAACCTTGCATTTTTCGCAAAGATATGAACTTATCTGACCCTTGTCATAGGGAATAAGCAGCTCCGCCGTTATCCTGTCCGAGAAAAGCTCTTTGCAGATTCTGTCCATAAGCTTATCCAGATTCAGACCTTTTTTTGCCGAAATATACAGGCAGTCCGGACCGCCCGGCAGAACATCCTCATAATTTTCCACCTTGTCTATCTTATTGAACACATACAGCTTCTTTATATCCTCAGCGCCTATTTCGTTTACAACATGATCCGTCACATTCATATTGAAGAAATAATCTTCATAGGACGAATCCACCACGTGAAGAATCAGATCCGCATACAGAATTTCTTCAAGGGTAGACCTGAACGCGTTGACAAGTGTGTGAGGCAGGTTGCTCACAAAGCCTACCGTATCAATCAGCAGAAATTCCTTGTCAGTATCTGCTTTTATGTTTCGCAGTGCTGTATCGAGGGTTGCAAAAAGCATATCCTTCGCAAATACGCTCTTTTCTTCTTTCTCGGTTGCCGCAAGCATAGCATTCATTAATGTGGATTTTCCCGCATTGGTATATCCCACTATCGCCACTATAGGCAGCTCCGACTTTTCTCTTTTGGATCTCTGAATTGCTCTGGAAGCCTTAACCTCTTCTATTTCTCTGCGAATCTCATCCATTTTTCGCGCAATATGTCTTCTGTCTGTCTCGAGCTTTTTCTCGCCCGGTCCTCTGGTTCCTATACCGCCGCCGGTTCTTGACAGTGATTTCCCGAAACCGACCAGCCTCGGCATCCTGTACTGAAGCTGAGCCAGTTCAACCTGCAGCTTCCCCTCTCTTGATACCGCTCTTGAGGCAAAAATATCCAGAATAAGGATGGTTCTGTCTATTACCTTTACACCGGTTTCCTCTTCGATGTTTCTTATCTGTCTCCCGGACAGCTCGTTGTTCAGTACCACAACATCCGCTTCCAGAGTTTCGCAGGCCTCTTTCAGTTCCTCCAGCTTTCCGCTCCCCATATATGAAGCGGGATTTACCCTTTCTGCACGCTGTGTTAATATGCCGGCAACCTCAAGCCCTGCAGCCTCCGCGAGCTGTTCCAGTTCCTTCATGAAATATGAAATATCCTGAGGGCCCAGCTGCACGCCGACCAAAATGGCTCTGGGTTTTCTGTCATCTATATTAATATCTTCTCTTTTTGTATCCATATTTCTCTCCAATTCCTGAAATTTCCCGTGTCCGGCAGCTTATCTGCTACCGCACATTATATCATATATCACTTTTCTGTCAAAGGCAGTGTAAGGCAGGTTTCCGGAACCCTTCCCACGATAACGGTTTCGGCAACCGGTATCACAGTGTTTACCTCGTATAATTCCTCAACGAAAGGAACCACCGGCTTAACCTTACCCTTTACTTCCATGTATACCTTATACTTAGTCTGATTTATGCCTCCGCTCTCAAAATCCGTGATGAAATTTATTGAAGCATTGCCCACCGGCTCAATCTTCAGGTTCACATCCGGGCCCACCTGACTGAACAGGCTGCTGCCTGCAGCCGCACCGAGAGGAATCTTTATCTTTTCTCCCTCAATCTCGCACAGATTCTCATGTATTGCCTTTACCATGCGGGAGGAAAAATCATTCATATAAACAGTATTGGCCGAAACCATAGATATGTATCCGTTTTCATCCACGGTAAAGTCGAGAAATTCTTCATCAGAGCAGGCCTTCATAGCCTCCGTCACTTCCATTACCGCAGAATTTATAGACTCCGCAGCCAGCTCCTTTGCCCTTACCCCGGCGACTTCTTTCAGAGCAGGCCCCAGCATTGACTCCGCCGTAAAATACAAACCGGCAAGACCTGCAAAAAACACAAACAGAAAGATATATATTCTCATAGATTTCCTTTTCCCTATACCTGAAAGTCTTCTTATTCTTCTCCTTTTCATAGCCTCACCCCTGTTTATACTATGAAAAGAATGCCTGCATTGTTAAAAATGCAGGCGTAAAATATCACATATTGCAGCCGTTATATCTGCGTTCTTTCCAGTTCCGCTTTCAGCTGGTCATTCAGTATTTTTATATGAGTTCCTTTCATTCCGAAGGACTTGGATTCAATAACTCCGGCGCTTTCGAGTTTTTTGAGTCCGTTTACTATTACAGATCTTGTTATTCCCGTCTTTTCCGCAATTTTGCTTGCTACCACGAGGCCTTCATCTCCGGAAATTTCCGCAAAAATATGCTTTACAGCATCTATTTCACTGTAAGACAGAGTTCCTATTGCCAGCTGGATCACGGCTCTTCTCTTGACCTCTATCTCAATCTTCCGGTTCTGTCGTCTTTCAATATCTATTCCTACTACCGCTCCGCCGTATTCTCCGAGAATAAGGTCTTCCGTGCCGAACTCTTCCTCGTATCTGGAGAAAATAAGTGTTCCTACCCTTCTTCCTCCTCCGTACACCGGTACAATCATGCTCAGCTTGTTAAAGGCAGACTTGTCTCCGCAAAAAATCTCTTCAGCCTTTTCTCCCGTGACATTTGTCATGGACTCTTCAATTTCAAGGAATTTCCGGTTTGTCTCACCCGGGAGGTATTCCCTGCCGGTTTCCGGATCCCTCAAAGCAGCCGTATCATCCTCCACTCTGTAGTATACGCCCAGAATCATTCCCTCAAGATCCGCAACATATACATTTGAATTCATCAGATTACTGAGAATTTCAGACAGTTCGTTGAAAGGTATCCCTTCACCGGTTTTCTGTAAAAGCCAGTTTAACTTCCTTATTTTTTCCAGCATAGTTTCCATTAATACTACCACCTTTGCAATCGGACAGTCTGCTCACGCAGACGACTAAATTATATACTTTTCCACTTCGTTGATTCTGCTGTAATCTTTGAGTTTTTCCCTTACATATTCCGCATCTATGGTAAGCTCTTTTTCATCCATGTCTGAAATATTGAAAGAAAGCTCCTCCAGAAGGTTTTCCATAACCGTATGAAGTCTTCTTGCCCCGATATTCTCGCTCTGCTCGTTCATAAGAAAGGCAGTCTGTGCGATTTCTTCTACCGCGTCATCAGTGAAGTTCACATCGATGCCTTCGGTTTCAAGAAGAAGTTTATGCTGTTTAATCAGTGCATTTTCCGTCTTTGTGAGAATCTGCACGAAAACATCCTTCGTCAGATTTTCCAGTTCTACTCTGATAGGGAATCTTCCCTGAAGCTCAGGAATAAGATCTGTCGGCTTGGCCACATGGAAAGCTCCGGCTCCGATAAACAGAATATGGTCTGTCTTAAGCGGTCCGTATTTTGTGTTTACAACGCTTCCCTCTACTATAGGCAGAATATCCCTCTGAACGCCTTCTCTGGAAACATCCGCACCGCTTCTAAATCCGCTGGTGGAAGCTATCTTGTCTATTTCGTCGATAAAAACAATACCGTTCTGCTCTGCATTTTCCATCGCTTCGGTTGTAACCTGATCCATATCGATAAGATTCTGTGCTTCCTGCTCTTTTAGAATCTTTCTGGCTTCTTTTACGTATACCTTCTTCTTCTTTTTCTTTTGAGGCATCGCATCTCCGAAAATACTGCCGAGAGAAATGCTCATATCCATTCCGTTTCCCAAATCAAGCATATTCATATTGGAAGAATTGTCGTTGACCTCTATTTCAATAAGCTGATCTTCCAAAATACCTGCCTGAAGCTGCTGTCTTACCTGCTCTCTTGCCAGTTCCGAATCCATATTGCTGTTTTTATCCTCTTCCTTAGGAGGCAGGCTCTGCTGCTGACTCTGCTGCATTGCTCCGAACAGATCAAACGGATTTCTCAATCCTCCTCCGGAAGGCTTTTTCTTCGGAGGAATAATAGCGTCCAGAATCTTTTCTTCCGCAAGAACCTCTGCTATCGAATACTTCTCCTGAAGCTTCTTCTGCTTTGTAATTCTTATGGATGCTTCCGCCAGATCCCTTATCATAGAATCAACATCTCTTCCCACATAACCGACTTCGGTAAATTTTGTAGCCTCGACTTTTACAAACGGCGCATCCACCAGTTTCGCAAGTCTTCTGGCAATTTCTGTTTTCCCGACACCTGTGGGACCCATCATAAGAATATTCTTCGGAGTTATCTCTTCACGGATATCCTCCGGAAGAAGACTTCTTCTGTAACGGTTTCTGAGGGCAATTGCTACTGATTTCTTGGCCTTATCCTGCCCAATGATATATTTATCCAGTTCCCTAACTATTTCCTTTGGGGTCATCTGATTCATACAAGCACCTCCTAAAGTTTCTCCACCGAAATATTGTCATTTGTAAATACACATATTGACGATGCAATTTCCAGAGATTTTCTCACTATATCCTCTGCCGGCATATCTGTATTTTCATACAGCGCCTTTGCCGCAGAATACGCGTAATTGCCGCCTGATCCTATTGCAATGAAGTCTCCGTCAGGCTCAATAACCTCACCGTTTCCTGAGATAAGCAGAATTCCTTCCTTGTCAACTGCAAGCATCAGCGCCTCAAGCTTTCTGAGAGCATTGTCGCTTCTCCAGAGCTGCGCCAGAGCCACTGCCGCCCTTTTAAGATTCCCGCCGTGCTCATCCAGTTTTTTCTCGAATTTTTCAATTAAAGTAATAGCGTCAGACACAGAGCCCGCAAATCCGCAGAGCACCTTTCCGTCATAAATTTTTCTGACTTTTTTTGCCCCGTGCTTCATTATTGTATTTTCACCGAAGGTGACCTGTCCGTCTCCCCCAATGCATACATCATTCTCTCCGCGTCTTACAGCGCATATGGTTGTTCCTCTGAATTCCACGAATACTACCTCCCATTCATATAATTATTCCTTATATCCGCATTCCGGATTTGAGCATGCAAGCTTGACTGTTTTCAGATTCTTTTCCACCATTATCGAGCCGCATTCCGGACATTTTTTGTCTACAGGCTTATTCCATGATACAAAATCACAGTCAGGATATCCGCTGCAACCGTAGAAAAGCTTCCCTCTTTTGCTTTTTCTTACTATTATATCATTTCCGCATTTTGGACATTTTACATCTATCTTAGTTACAATAGGCTTTGTATTTTTGCATTCTGGATATCCGCTGCATGCTATGAACTCTCCGTATCTTCCATGCTTAATAACCATTGGCTTCCCGCAGATTTCACAGATTTCATCGGTAGGCTCGTCCTCGATTTTTACCTTTTCTATGCTTTTGTCGGCAAAATCCAGTTCTTCTTTGAACGGCTCATAGAATTCACGGATTACTTCCTTCCAGTCGTTGCCTTCGGTCTCCACCAGGTCCAGTTTATCCTCCATCTGGGCAGTAAATCCGGCATCAACTATATTGTAGAAGTATTTTTCCATTAAATCCGTCACCAGGAATCCCAAGTCTGTAGGAATCAGTGACTTTTTTTCCCTTTTAACATATTTTCTGTCAAGCAGGGTGGTGACAATAGGCGCATAAGTACTCGGGCGTCCGATATCCTTTTCCTCAAGGTGCTTAACCAGTGCCGCTTCCGTAAACCTTGAAGGCGGCTGAGTAAAATGCTGTTCTCCCTTAACGGATTTTTCTTTCAGCACTTCTCCTTTTTCTATCGGAGGAAGCTTGACCTCGCCCTCATCCTTGATATCGTAAACCTTCATAAATCCGTCAAACCTCAGACTGCTTCCGGTCACTTTGAAAGTATATCTTCCGTTGTCTATGGAAATGTTTCTGACATCATATTCTGCCGATGCCATCTGGGATGCAACAAATCTGCACCAGATAAGTCTGTACAGATTATACTGATCCTTTGTCAGGGAATCTTTTATACTGTCAGGGGTTCGGGCAATGGACGTAGGCCTTATAGCTTCATGTGCGTCCTGAACGTCTTTTTTCCTGTTTGAATATATATTATTAGAATAATATTCACTTCCAAAGGATTCTGTTATATAATTTTTTGCCATTTCTCTGGCTTCGTCGGAAATTCTCACCGAGTCAGTTCTTATATATGAAACCAGACCTACCGTTCCTTCACCTTTAATATCTATACCTTCATACAGCTGCTGTGCCGTAAACATGGTTCTCTTGGTGAAGAAGCCCAGTTTTACCGATGCATCCTGCTGAAGACTGCTGGTTGTAAAAGGAGGCAGCGGCTTTCTGCTTTTCTTTTTATCTTCTATTGAGGCAACTGTGTATTCACCTTTTTTCAGTTCCTCTATTATGCTGTCAGCCTGCTCTTTATTCTTTATAGAAAGCTTTTTTCCGTCCTGTTCAGCCAGCTTCGCCGCAAAGCTCCTGATCTTTCCTGATCCTGCAAATTCCGCCGAAATGCTCCAGTATTCTTCAGGTTCGAAATCCATTATAAGCTTTTCTCTGTCGCACAGTATCTTCAATGCCGCAGACTGCACTCTTCCTGCAGAGAGGCCCCACTTTATTTTTCTCCAGAGCAGAGGACTGATCTGATACCCTACCAGTCTGTCCAGAACCCTTCTTGCCTGCTGTGCGTCCACTAGCCTTCTGTTGATGGCTCTGGGATTCTTTGCCGCATTAGTTATGGCGTTCTTTGTAATTTCATTGAACTCAATTCTGCACGGAGTGCTCTCTTCTATTCCGAGAATATGAGCCAGATGCCAAGAAATAGCCTCGCCTTCGCGGTCAGGGTCAGTTGCCAACATTACTTTTTTAGCAGCCTTCGCCTCTTTTTTCAGTTCCTTAACAATATCCCCTTTACCTTTTATAGTTATATATTTAGGTTCAAAATTATTTTCAATATCTATACCTATAGTGCTCTTCGGCAAATCGCGAATATGTCCTACAGATGCAACAACCTTATATCTGCTTCCCAGAAATTTTCCTATTGACTTGGCCTTTGCCGGAGACTCAACTATTACAAGAGTTTTTTCTGATGTTTTGCTTTTAGCCATTATTTCTCTAACTCCATTTTTTCTTCATTATATAAGGCATTCTTCAACCTGAAACTCTCCGCGGGCTCCCTCGGAGCGAATTTTTCCGCTGCGGAAACCGCGCTCCCCTGTCCCTAAATTTTTCAATAATTTGTTTGCCTTTCGTTTGACTATTATATGTTTTCGAATATTATTTTGCAACGGTTATTTTTCCTTCGTTTTTTATAATATAGCCTTTAATTTCCAAAACTGTGACAATCCCGGCAATTTCATATGAATTTTTACCAAACTCCATACACAGCCCGTCCATATCCGCAGTTCCCGAATTCTGAATATATCTTAAAATCCGATTTTCTTCCCTGCTCAGTTTTTCCGCGCTCTTCTTATTATTTCTGACAGGAATATTCATCTCTTCCAGTATGCTTTCAACGGAAATAATAGGGACCGCTCCTTCTTTTATCAGGCGGTTTGTGCCTCTGCTCATCACACTGTTAATATTTCCCGGCAGCGCAAACACATCCCGCCCCTGCTCAAGAGCCATTCCGGCTGTAACGGAGGTTCCGCTTTTTTCATCCGCTTCAATGACTATAACGTTTTCACTCATTCCGCTTATTATCCTGTTCCTTTTTGGATAGTTGTAAGGATATCCCGGTGTACCCGGAATAAATTCCGATAGAACACAGCCTTCACAGTCGATAATCTCCTCCATAAGTCTGTAATTTGACGCAGGGGTGCATACATCCGCTCCGCTGCCCAGAACCGCTGCCGTTATGCCCTTTCCCTCAAGACAGCCTCTGTGCGCACTGCTGTCCGCCCCCAGTGCCATTCCGCTTACCACAGTCACACCGTGCTCGCCAAGTATCTTTCCTATTTCAAAAGCCATTTTCCGCCCGTATGAGGTAGCCTTTCTGGAGCCCACCACCGCGCTCATTCTTGAGGAATTATCCGGCAGCCTGCCTTTATAATACAGGATATATGGAGGATCGTAAATTTCCCTTAATTTTGCCGGATACTCAGCATCCTTTATACAGCATATTTCTATCCGGTTTTTATCTAAATTCTCTTTGATTTTTATATATATGCCGATATTTCTCTTCCATCCCGGCACAGCGTTGCTGTCGTACAGCTCCCGGGCTCCTCCGGGCTTCTCAACGAGTTCAAAAAAAGTCCTTATACGGTTTCCGGCATTGTCAGCAAACCACAAATCGTATTCATCATATTTGTTTTCATTCATTTTCTCTTCTCCCGAATTCAAATACTAAAAGTTTTCATAAGAAAAAACAGAATTTTATTAATTCTGTGCAGGAATATAATAATGATATGCAGCCCGCCCCTGCGAAAAAATAAAAATACGGGGTATTACGGATATTAAAATCCGTTCAGATTAAAAATTTGCAGTGATTTAAAATATATTTGAGGCCGGCAGAAAAAATCCGACCTCTGTTTTTAGATATAAATACTGTTATTTGCTTTTTCTCTCAAAACCTTTTCGACAGCCGACTCCAGAACACTCATATAAACAGGCTTTGCAACGTTAGCATCCATTCCCGACTCCAGAGCATTCTGTATATCCTCCTTAAAGGCATTTGCAGTCATATCAATAATAGGAATCGATATAATCATCTCGAGACAAATCGGAAACCATTAATAATATTAATGCAGAGCCGCCTTTAGAGATTCCGCGAATCTCGCCAGCTGTTTCTAATCCGTCAGATTCCGGGAGGTTTCTGTCTGTTATTACCACTTGGTATGGTGCTTCATCCATAATTTTTTCCACTGCTTCTTTTCCGCTGCAGACGTAATCGGCATCTATTCCTGCGTTTTCAACTCAAGAACAATGCTCCTGCAGTTATCCTCATCACCGTCAGCAACAAGGCAGCGTAAAATACTGTTTTCCGCCCTATTAATTAATATAAATGCCTTTCCTTAATTTCAGCTGTCCTAAAATGCCATATAATGCATATACAGTTTAATTTCGTTATTATATCACGATTTTTTTCAAACTTAGAGCAATAATGTGACTTTTCAGCCTTTCCAGTCATGCTTCTACGGCTTTAGGCACACAGGCATTAAAATACTTAATATTCTGAATTCCTGCTTCTGAATTGAAACGCCTCAGCCATATGGTGCATTTCTATATTTTCCTTTTGCTCCATATCCGCTATGGTTCTGGCGACCCGAAGAACCTTGTCAGCTCCCCGCCGACTGATTTTAAGCCTTTCGCAGCCTTCCGAGTACAAATCTTCGGCATCGCCCTTCAGCCTGCAGTATTTTTCCAAAAGCTTTCCCTTCAGCTGGGAATTGTACATTATTTTTTCACCCGAATATCTTTTCTTCTGAATGATTCTCGCCGCTTCTATGGTCTGCTTCATTTCGAATGAGCTTCTTTCTCCCCCGCTGTTTAATGAGTATTTTCCGCTGTCCGGACTGTACACACGTGCAAAATCCACAAACAGGTCAATCCTGTCTGTAATCGGTCCCGAAAGCTTCTCTCTGTACCTTTTTATCTGCAGCGGACTGCAGCTGCATCTGTGCTCCGGGTCGTTTAAATACCCGCACGGACAGGGATTTCTTGCTCCCACAAGAATAAACCTGCAGGGATACGTCACTTTTCCGGCGGCACGCGAAATTGAAACATGTCCTTCTTCGAGAGGCTGCCTCAAGGCTTCCAGCACATCCCTTCTGAACTCTGGCATTTCATCCATAAAAAGCACACCTCTGTGGGCCAGAGTCACCTCTCCCGGTTTCGGCATTCCGCTTCCTCCTCCCAGCATGGCAGAGGAGGATACATTTGCGGCGGGAGACCGAAAAGGTCTTCTGTACATCAGACGCCCTCTGCGGGAATCGTCTCCGCTGATACCGTAAAGTCTTGTAACCTCCAGCATTTCCTCGTAATCCAGTTCCGGCATCACTGTATATATTCTGCCTGCAAGCATGCTCTTCCCGCACCCCGGCGGTCCTGTGAGAAGCAGGTGATGGAATCCGCTCACACTGATTTCAACTGCTCTTTTAGCCTCAGTATTTCCTTTCACCTCCGAAAAGTCCTCTTCCCATTCTGCAGGGTTCTCTTCCAATGCAGGCTTTTCTCCTCTTACCGGCTTTATTTCCCTCTCACCGATGAAAAATTCAAACGCCTCAGACAGGCTGTGCACCGGGTAATACTCTATGCCCTCAACAATTGTGACCTCGTCCAGATTGTCTGCCGGTATTACCATTGATTTTATTCTTTTATCCCTGAGTCCTATCGTAATAGGCAGAATATTCTTTACAGGATTAACTCTGCCGTCCAGCGAAAGCTCTCCGACTATTACAGCCTCTCTGACATGAGGAGCTGCTTTTCCGCAGTCGCAGGCAAGAAGGCTCAGAGCAATAGCCAGATCCAGATGAGTTCCTTCCTTTTTTGTATCTGCCGGAGAAAGATTTACGGTTATTCTTTTGCTCAGGGGAAAAACTAATCCTGAGTTGACAACCGCAGCCCTGAGTCTTTCCTTCGACTCTCTTACTGCAGTATCCGGAAGACCCACAATATTCAGAGCCGGCAGGCCTCTGCCTATATCGCACTCGGTGTATATTATCTCTGTGTCCATCCCTTTGAGAGTACAGCTTTTTACCCATGAAACCATACATAGCCCCCTTCATTTTGTATTATTTGTAATTATTACCATAATATACCATTATTTTCCCCTTGTCCATTATTTATTTTTCAAATTCTATTGATAATTAATTCGGAAATGCTACAATAAAAAGATAATATTTACATAGATTTCAGGGAGAAAATATATGAAAATTGTCATCGTAGGCGCAGGAAAGCTGGGGCTTAAAGTAGCTTCATCGCTGATTTCCCCGGACAACTACATTACTTTAATCGACATAAATCCTGCTGTTATTCAGAAAGCCAATAATGAAATGGACCTGATGGCCGTTACAGGAAACGGTCTCAGATTTGACGTGCTTAACGAAATAAAGATAAGTGAACACGATTTTCTTATTGCGCTGACAGACGATGACGAGAAAAACCTCGTTATTTCCTCCATTGCAAAAGGACTCGGCTGCAGACACACTATAGCAAGACTGAGAGATCCTGACTATTCCCAGCAGCTGGACCTTATAAAGAAAACCTTCAATATTGATTATATAGTCAACCCGGACAAACTGATTTCCTATGAGATTTTCAGCTATCTTATGAATACCCATAAAAGTCTGAATCAGTTTTTCACAGGCGCAACCATCGGAATGCTGGAGGTTAAATCCGATTCAATTCCGGGTATATCGGGGCAAAAGGTTCTGAACGCAGCTGCGTATATTGAAAATCTTCTCATTGTCTCAATTTCCAGAAAAGGAAAAATCATTATTCCAAAGAGTCATATTACAGTGGAATCAGGAGACACCCTTTATCTTTTGGGCAAGAAACAGGATATTGCCGCGCTGTCGGCAAAAATCCACATAAAAAACGAAGGAGCTCTGGTCAAAAAAGTCATGATTATGGGCGGCGGAAAGACCGGATATTATCTTGGGGAATCCCTTTCAAAAGCCGGGATATCCGTAAAAATCATCGAAAAGAACAGAGAGCGATGCGAATACCTGTCCGAAAAGCTCACTGATGTTCTGGTTCTCCACGGAGATGCTGCCGATATTTCCCTTCTTCAGGAGGAAAATATTGCCGGTATGGATGCCTTTATCAGCGCCACCGGTTACGATGAGGACAACATTATCCTTTCACTTATGGCTCAGCATTACGGCGTGAAAGAAGTAATTGCCAAAACAAGCAGAGGAAACTACTCCATGCTTACAGATACCATCGGAGTAAATACTACTCTGAACACACTGGAGATTACTGCAAGTCATATTCTGAGACTTGTTCAGAAAGGCAGTTTCGTATTATCCTCTTTCTTTCTGCAGGGTCAGGCCGAAGTGCTTGAAGTAATGGTTCACAGAGATATGACAATTACCGACAAAACACTTCAGGAGCTTGAGCTTCCGGAAGGTGTGCTGGTGGCTCTTATATACAGGAGCACAGGAGCAATAGTCCCCGACGGCAGTACGGAGATAAAAGAAGGAGACCGGCTTATCTTCTTCAGTATGCTGGCCGATGTTCCGAAGCTTGAAAGAATTCTTCAGGGAACAAAAAAGAAATTTTTCAGAATATAAACTTTTTACAATATAGATTACAGGAGTGTTGACTTTGAATTACCGAATTGTTGCCAGAACTCTCGGAACCATGTTCATCATAACTTCATGCTGCATGATTCCCTCTATGCTGATTGCTATATACTACAAAGATGATGTTTCGCTCTCATCTTTTTTTCTGGTATCTTTTACTATGACAGTTATCGGTATTCTCCTCAAAAAAATCCCCAAAAAAAGCGATCTGATCAGGCTTAGAGAAGGATATCTGATAGTTGTGCTTACTTGGTTTCTTGTATGCTTTTTCTGTGCCCTTCCTTATTATATATCCGGGGCGATTCCTGATTTTTTTAACGCCCTTTTCGAATCCACTTCAGGGGTAACTACTACCGGAGCCTCGGCTCTCAACGATATAGAAGCTCTGCCGGAAGCTATGCTTTTCTGGAGAAGCTTTACTCACTGGATGGGAGGACTCGGTATTCTTACTATGGCAATAGCAATTCTGCCGGCGTTGGGAATCAGCGGATTTCAAATGGCAAAAGCGGAGGCTTCAAACTCTAATCTCGACAAAACCGCTCCTAAAATGACCGATATGGCAAAAATTCTGTATAAGACATATTTCTGCCTGACCGCGGTTTGTTTTATGCTGCTTCTTCTGGGAGGCATGAATATTTTTGATGCTGCTGCCCATGCTTTCTCGGCCATTGCCACCGGAGGTTTCTCCACTAAAAATCTCAGTATAGGTTATTTCAACAGCGCATATATCGAAGCCGTACTTGGTTTCTTTATGATCGTCGGCTCAATAAGCTTCCCTCTTCTTTACGCGTCCATGGTAAGAAGAAACATCAAAGCGCTGGTTAATAACGAGGAAATACGCTTTTTCATTTTTCTTCTGTCCAGCGGCTGCATTTTCTCGGGAATCGTACTTTATGCCAACGGCATATTCGACAATTTCTTTACAGCCATGAGATACGGTGCCTTCCAGGTCATTTCCGTCATGACCACCTCGGGATTCTCCACTGCCGACTATAATCTCTGGCCTTCTGCGATAATAATAATGCTGCTCCTGCTGGTCTACTGCGGAGGCTGCTCCGGTTCTACCGCAGGCGGGGTTAAAATCATACGTGTACTTATATTCCTGAAGCTTCTTGCAAGAGAATTCAAGAAAAAGCTCCACCCGAAAGCAGTATATACAATCAGAGTCAAACACGAAACCGCATCCAACGATACAGCGGTTACTGCCGCAACTCATATTATTTTCTTTTTCCTTCTGTGTGTACTTGGGGGTATAATTGTATCCTTTGACCCGGGGGCAGATCTGACAACGGCATTTTCCGCGTCATTCTCGTCCACCACAAACCTGGGTCCGGGCTTCGGCAAGGTTGGCCCTTACGGGAATTTCTCCTTCCTTCAGGGATGGACCAAGACCTTTCTTTCCTTCCTGATGATAACCGGCAAGCTGGAAGTATTTGCAGTGCTCATGCTTTTCACTCCTAACTTCTGGAATCCGGACAAATACAGATAACACAAAGAGACAGCCGCCGCTGTCTCTTTATTATTTATACAATTTCAAAATTAATTTCTCTTTTCTCAGGATCTGCTTCTACCACGACAACTCTTACGCTGTCACCCAGAGCGTACTTTTTCTTTGTCCTCTCTCCGATAAAGCGATAGCTGTTTTTCTCAAGCACATAATAATCATCGGTGAGGGTGCTTACCCTGACAAACCCTTCAATAAGATTTCCGATTTCCACGAAGAAGCCGGAAGAAAGCACTCCGCTGACAATTCCGTCAAATTCCTCACCGATATGGGCAGACATATACTCCGCCATCTTCAGTTTTTCAGCTTCTCTTTCCATCTTTTCTGCGGCAGCTTCTCTCTCCGAAGAGATTTTGGCTGCTTCCGGAACTAGATTCCTGTAGTATTTCTCACTGCTTTCATCCCAGTTTCCGCATATATATTCTTTTATTATCCTGTGAATCAGAAGATCCGGATATCTCCTTATAGGAGATGTGAAATGGCTGTAATATTTAAATCCCAGACCGAAATGTCCTTCCGGGTTCTCAGAATACCTGGCCTTGCTCATAGATCTCAGTATTACCGTATTTACAACCTGCTCATGGGGATCTCCTTTTATTCCTTCAATAATGTCATTAAGCGCCTTGGGGTGAATAGTCTCCGGGCTCCCCTTTAGGGAATATCCCAGATTCCACAGAAAATCCTTTAACGCCAATACCTTTTCAGCATCCGGCTTCTCATGCACTCTGTATACAAAAGGTATGTCCAGCCAGAAGAAATGCTCAGATACAGTTTCATTGGCCTTAAGCATGAATTCCTCTATAATGCGGTTGGCGATACGCCGTTCGGCCGGCCTTATGTTCAGCACAGTTCCTTCGCTGTCAACCTCTATATACGCTTCATCCAGATCGAAATCTATACTTCCCGAATTCATTCGCTGCCTTCTGAGAATTCCTGCCAGTTCCTTCATCATATACAGCTCAGGCAGAATATTTGAATATCTTTTTTTAAGATTCTCATCTTCATTCTCAAGAATATCGGAAATATCCGTATACACAAGCCTTTCCGCCGTCTGTATTACGCTTTCAAATATTGAATGAGATACCACCTCGCCCTTTGCGTTGATCTCCATCTCGCAGGTCAAAGTAAGCCTTGGCACACCCGGATTAAGGCTGCATACTCCGTTTGACAGTTTTTCCGGCAGCATTGGGATAACCTTGTCGATATAATATACGCTGGTTCCCCTCTTCAGGGCCTCTTTATCTATAGGGGAGCCTTTTTTCACATAATGAGATACATCGGCTATGTGAACCCCCAAAACATAATTGCCCTTTTCGTTTTTTTCAACGGAAACCGCATCATCCAGGTCCTTTGCCGAAGCCCCGTCAATGGTAACCGTAATTTTATCCCTTAAATCAACCCTTGACTTCAGGTTTTCTTCCGAAATATCCTCCCGAATATTTTCGGCTGCATTAAGCACCTTTTCCGGGAATTCCTGTCTGAGCCCGTGCTGATAAACAAGAGCCTGCAGCATGGCTTCCGAATCTCCTTTGCCTCCCAAGATTTCCACAATCCTGCCCTCTGCACGGCGCCCCTTTTCCGGCCATTTAGTAACCTTTATTACAACCCGGTCGCCGTTTTTAGCCTTCCCGGTATTTTCTGCGGAAATAAAGAAATCTTCTCCCGCACCGGTATCTGTAACAAAACCGTATTTCCTGCTTCCTTCAAAAATACCCGCGAATTTATATGAATTTCTTGACAGAATCTTTTTAACTTCCCCTTCTCTGCTTCCTGCTCCGTTTTTTACTTCCGCAGAAGTAACAGAAACCATTACTGTGTCTCCGTTCATGGCTCCCATCATTGCCGATGCAGGTATAAATATATCTCCTCTTTTTTTCTCATCCTTAAAAGGAATTACGAAACCGAAGTTCTTACGGTTTCTTACAAGCTTTCCGGCCTCCAGGCCCACCTTTTCAGGCAGAACGTATCTGTTTTTCCTGGTTTTATAAACAACACCCTCTGCTTCCAGGGAATCCAGCGCAGAAAGAAATTCTCCTGCATTTTTTCTTTCTATACCTGCCGCCTCCAGCAGTTCCCTTTCGTCCATAGGCTTGTATAAAGCATCATTTAAAATTTCTACAATATTTTCTCTCATTTCCCTCTCCGTCCTGTATGTACGGCGGACTTGTCCGCCTTTAGTTAACGCTGTCCTGCATCTATCACATCATCAACAGTTCTTTCAACGCCATCTCCTGCTCTTTCTACAGTTCTGCCGATATCGTCTGCAGCTCTTTCCACAACATTATCGTTTCCGTTATTGTTGCCCGTATTATTGTTTCCGTCTGTATTTGTGTTGTCGACGCTGTTTTTATCTGCCCCTGAAACATTGGATGAAGAACCGCCGTCTTCGGCGCCCGAATTATTCTCACCGCTGTTCTGCATGGACTGATCGGAAGCTCCTCCGTTTCCGGAATCCGCCCCTCCGCTGCCCTGATTACTGCATGCCGAGAACACAAAGGAGGAAACAATTAAAATCATCACAAGTAAAAATGCATAGATTCTCTTCATGATTTCAACTCCTTTTTTAAGTCTCAACATTAGTATGTACTTTTCGGGCTTTTTCATTCTACCATGTTTTCGCACTTATTTCTGGTTATTTTTTCAAAAAAAATAAGGAGCGGTCACAGGACCGCTCCATGCCTGATTCAATTGTAATCCTATAATAATCCGCCGATCTGTACGAATAATGGCGCAAATACTACAGCAACGATTGTCATAAGCTTGATTAAGATGTTGATTGAAGGACCGGATGTATCTTTGAACGGGTCACCGACTGTGTCGCCTACTACAGCAGCCTTATGAGGTTCTGAACCTTTTCCGCCGAAATGTCCTTCTTCGATATATTTCTTAGCATTGTCCCATGCTCCGCCTGCGTTTGCCATCATGATAGCAAGGAGTACGCCTGCAGAGAGAGCTCCTGCCAGCATTCCGCCGAGAGCTTCAGGTCCAAGCACGATACCTACAACAAGAGGTGCAACGATTGCGATAAGACCCGGAACGATCATCTGCTTGAGAGCAGCAGCTGTAGAAATATCTACGCATTTAGCATAATCAGGTTTTCCTGTTCCTTCCATGATTCCAGGAATTGTTCTGAACTGTCTTCTTACTTCTTCAATCATCTGGTTAGCAGCGCTGCTTACAGAATTCATTGTAAGAGCTGAGAAGAGGAACGGAAGCATAGCACCGATGAATACACCGATAATTACGATTGGTTCGAGTAAGCTTATTGAGTCAAGCTGTGTAACTGCTGCGTATGAAGCGAACAGAGCAAGAGCTGTGAGGGCAGCTGAGCCGATAGCAAAACCTTTACCGATAGCAGCTGTTGTGTTTCCTACTGCGTCGAGCTTGTCTGTGATTTCTCTGACTTCGTGAGGAAGTTCAGACATTTCTGCGATACCGCCTGCATTGTCTGATACAGGACCGTAAGCGTCAACGGCAACTGTCATACCTGTTGTTGAAAGCATACCTACGGCTGCAAGAGCGATACCGTAAAGACCTGCACATGCATATGCAGCATAAACGCCAACACAGATAAAGATGATTGGCAGTACTGTTGAAAGCATACCTACGCCGAGACCGGAAATAATAGTTGTAGCAGCACCTGTCTGTGACTGTTCAGCAATTTTCTTAACTGAGCCGTAGTCACCTGAAGTGTAAACTTCGGTAATCTTACCGATAGCGATACCAACGATAAGACCTGCGATAATAGCAACAGCATATTTAAGGCTTCCCAGCATTGTCTGTGAAAGAGCAAGTGTAGCGATGATAACGATAACACCTGCGATATATGTTCCTGCATTAAGAGCAGCTGCAGGATTTCCGCCTTCTTTACCTCTTACGAGGAGAATTCCGATAACTGATGCGATGATACCTACTGCAGCAAGAATCATCGGGAATACAGCTGCAGTTGTTTCGCTGAAAGCACCGTTTGATGCCTGAGAAGCGATTGCAGCAAGAGTAATAGCTGAAATGATAGATCCAACATATGATTCAAAGAGGTCTGAACCCATGCCTGCAACGTCGCCTACATTGTCGCCTACGTTGTCGGCAATAACAGCAGGATTTCTCGGGTCGTCTTCCGGAATGCCGGCTTCAACTTTACCTACAAGGTCAGCACCAACGTCAGCAGCCTTTGTATAGATACCGCCGCCTACACGACCGAAGAGTGCCATTGAAGAAGCACCAAGACCAAAACCAGTGATACACTGTACTACTGTTGCCAGGTCAAGCGCACATACAACAATTCCAAGACCTAAAAGACCGAGACCTGATACGCAAAGACCCATAACAGCACCTGATCTGAAAGCTACGCTGAGAGCTTTGACCATGCCGCCGTCTTTTGCAGCGCTTGCTGTTCTTACGTTGCCTCTTGTTGCAACGTTCATTCCAAAGTAGCCTGCGAGTACAGACAGAAGTGCGCCTAATACATAAAGCACAGCTGTTGTCCAATTGATGGCAACGCCGATTAAGAGGAATAATACAACGATTACGATAATCATTGTCTTGTATTCTCTCTTCAGAAACGCCATAGCACCTTCTCTGATGTATGAAGCGATTTCTTTCATTCTGTCAGTTCCTTCGTTTTGTTTCTTGATCCAGGAAGACAGAGCCAGTGCAACGACTAATGCGATCACTGCTGCC
>JAUNCY010000005.1:0-37566 GCA_030526325.1 Bacillota bacterium | reverse complement strand
TAAGTTCTCAATTGTGAATAAACCTCCTATAAATTGTAAATTGTTTAAAAATATAATTACTCAGTTCTATTTATTCATTCCGGTCAGTAACTCCATAACCCTCTTATTCGAGAATTACTAACACAATAGAAATAAGAATAAATAATACTGCGCATATCGTAGTGATTTTGCCCAGCAGTGCATCGTATCCTCTGGCTTTTCTTTTGCCGAAAATCTGCTCTGCTCCGCCGCCGATAGAACCGGATAAACCTGCGCTGTTTCCCGACTGAAGAAGAATACTGCCGATAAGCACAATACTTGCTATAGCAAGAATTACCATCAGAAAAATTTTCATCGATTAATTGCACCTCCTCCCATGTAATTAACATTAGTACCTTATCATAATATGGAAATAAAATCAATTAGAATTTCACAATTTGACTAAATTCCTCAGGTTTTAAGCTTGCTCCGCCGACAAGAGCTCCGTCTATTTCCGGCTGATTGAGAATTTCCGACGCATTTGCAGGTTTAACACTTCCTCCGTACTGGATTCTTACCGCTGCCGCCACGGTTTCATCGTAACATTCAGCCAGTACTTTTCTTATTTCTCCGCACATTTCGTTCGCCTGTTCTGCGGTTGCGGTTTTTCCCGTGCCAATAGCCCATACAGGTTCATAAGCCACTACCGCTTCTGCAGCCTGTTCTGCCGGTATTCCTTCAAAATCCGCTTTTATCTGATTTCCTACCACCTCCTTCGCAAGACCTGCTTCTCTCTGTTCAAGAGTTTCGCCGATACATAATATTGGTTTTATACCGCAGGACATTGCCTTCTTCATCTTTTTGTTTACCGTTTCGTCGGTTTCTCCGAAATACTGCCTTCTTTCGGAATGTCCGATAACGCAGCAGTCTATGCCGAGTTCTTTAAGCATCGGAGCCGATACCTCACCGGTGAAAGCGCCGAAGTCCTCATAGTGCATGTTCTGAGCGCCGACTATTATTCCTGTTCCTTCTGTAAGTCTCTTCACTGTTTCCAGCTGGAGATACGGAACCATAAGTCCTACCTCAACTCCGTCTTTTTTGTAAAGCTTTTTGAATTCCTCAACAAATTCCTCAGCTTCCTTTATTGTCTTATACATCTTCCAGTTTCCCGCAACGAAAGGAATTCTGACCTTGTCTTCAAGGCAGGCTACACCCGGAAGTTCCTTGCCCTCTAAAAATTCCAGAGATGCTCCTCCTCCGGTTGAAACCCAGAGCATTCTGTCTGACAGACCGAACTGATTTACAGCTGCCGCACTGTCTCCGCCGCCGATTATGGTCTTGCCGTCACATTCCGCCATAGCCTCCGCAACCGCTTTTGTTCCGGCTTCGTAATTTGACATTTCAAATACGCCCATCGGTCCGTTCCATACAACAGTTTTAGAAGCAGCTATCTGCTCAGCAAAAATCTTTCTGGTTTCCGGTCCTATGTCAAGACCCATCATTCCGTCCGGAATGTTCATTATATCGCATACTCTGTTTGGGGTATCATTTGAAAATTCTGAAGTGATAACAGTGTCCACCGGAAGGAGAAGCTTTACGCCTTCCTTTTCAGCCTTTGTCATAAGGTCTTTAGCCAGTTCAACCATGTTTTCTTCAAGAAGAGAGTTTCCTATATTTCCGCCCATAGCTTTGATAAATGTATAAGCCATTCCTCCGCCGATAATAATAGAATCTACTTTTTTAAGAAGGTTCTCTATAAGCAGAATTTTGTCGCTTACCTTTGCTCCCCCCATGATGGCGGTATAAGGTCTTTCTATATTGTTTGTCGCTTCGCCGAGATATTTTACTTCTTTTTCCATTAAGAATCCCGCTGCCGCAGGCAGATATGCCGCAATGCCGGCTGTCGATGCATGGGCTCTGTGAGCTGCGCCGAAAGCATCATTTACATAAAATTCTCCGAATTTTGCCAGTTCTTTTGCAAATTCCGGATCGTTCTTTTCCTCTTCTTTATGGAATCTGACATTTTCAAGAAGCATAACCTGTCCTTCTTTGAGACTGTCGTGCTTTGCCCTGGCATCGTCTCCGATGACATCGTTTGCAAAAGCCACATCGGTTCCCAGGAGCTCTCTGAGTCTTTCAGCTACAGGTTTGAGAGAAAACTCAGAGTTTACCTGTCCTTTAGGTCTTCCCATGTGAGAACACAGCACAACTTTGGCTCCCTTCTGCATCAGGTATTCGATGGTGGGAAGAGCTGCTGTTATTCTCTTGTCATCCGTAATTTTTCCGTCCTGAATAGGAACATTGAAATCACATCTTACAAATACATATCTTCCTTTTACATTAATATCTTTAATTGTCTTTTTCATATTAACCTCACAAAATATATATTAAAACGCGGAAAATTCCGCATTCTTCCGAAGAATGCGGAATCCGTCATTTTTTTGCTGTGTTTAGAGACCTTTTGCGATTACGTATTCAATAAGGTCGATTACTCTGTTTGAATAACCCCATTCATTGTCATACCATGAAACAACCTTGGCCATTTTTCCGTCGATTACCATGGTTGAAAGTGCATCTACTATTGAAGAATTCGGATTAGCCTTAAAATCTATGGATACCAGCGGTTCATCGCAATATCCGAGAACGCCCTTCATTTCGCCTTCTGCAGCTTTCTTAAGAGCAGCATTTATTTCTTCCTTTGTAGCTTCTTTTTTAAGTTCACATACCAGGTCAACTACTGAAACGGACGGAGTAGGAACTCTCATTGCCATTCCGTTGAGTTTGCCTTTAAGCTGCGGGAGAACCAGTGCAACAGCTTTAGCTGCGCCTGTTGTTGTCGGAATCATTGATAATCCGGCAGCTCTTGCTCTTCTCAGATCCTTATGAGGAAGGTCTAAGATTTTCTGATCGTTGGTATATGAATGGATTGTTGTCATGAGACCTTTTTCTATACCGAATTCTGCATCGAGAACTTTTGCGAAAGGTGCAAGACAGTTTGTTGTGCAGGATGCATTTGAAATAATATTGTGTAAAGCAGGATCGTATTTATCTTCATTTACGCCCATAACGATAGTGATGTCCTCATCGGTTGCCGGTGCAGAGATGATAACCTTCTTTGCTCCTGCAGCAATATGCTTTTCAGCGCCTTCTTTCTTCGTAAACAATCCTGTTGATTCAAGAACAACCTCAACGCCCATTTCCTTCCAAGGAAGCTGTGCCGGATCTCTTTCTGCTATGATTTTGATTTCTTTTCCGTTTACAACAATAGCGTCTTCCTTTGCTTCAACTGTTCCGTCGAATTTTCCGAAGCAGCTGTCATATTTTAAGAGATGTGCAAGGGTGTCAGGGCTTGTGATGTCGTTGATTGCCACAACCTCAAAATCGGGATTCTTTTCGATATAAGCCTTGAAAGCATTACGTCCGATTCTGCCAAAACCGTTAATTCCAACTTTTACACTCATTTTAAAAACCTCCTGAATAAAACCTTTGATCAGTTTATTATATATTTTAAAGGGAAAAGCCTTTCCCCTTGTCATAACAGTGCTATTATATCATAAATTTCAGGTAATAAAATACCAAAGTACTCCTATATTTATCTATTTTAATATTAATTATTATTTTTGAAATCAGAAATAACCATTGCGGCCTTCCTTATCCGGTCCGCAGCCCTTTCGATATAACCAATGGACTCCAGATATATCATACCCGCTCCGGCGCTGCACTCTCCCCGGTTAAGTCTGCTCATATGTCTTTCCCGAAATTCTCTCTCAAGCGTATCTATGAGATATTCTCTGGCAATAATGTCCCCGGCATAAACCCCACTCAATTCAGTCACTCCTCTGAGAATATCCTCACAGGAATCCATAACTAGGCTGTGCAGTTCCTTCATATCTCTCACAGCCGTTTCGCTGAACTCTATTCCCTGTTCGAATTTGTACCGGGCCGCCTCCGCAATATTGAAGGCGTTGTCCGCCATTCTCTCCATATCGTTGTCGATGCTGAAAAGTACATTTATCTCACGGCGCTCATGAGCGGAAACCTCCTTTTCGGTTATCCTCTTCAGATACTCTTTTATTTCATTATGAATATCATTTATTCTCTTTTCTTTGTTTTCAACCTTCACGAAAATCTCAGGACTGAAATCAGTCAGCAGCCCCACACCGTCAGCGTAGTTCTCCGATGCCAGACAGGTCAGTTCATACAGTTCCTCTCTGACCTGCTTTATTGCAATCGGCGGAGTCTCCAGCATTCTCGGATCCAGAATACTTTCCGTGTCATATTTTTCATCCTCCCGTACAGGCAGAATCCTCACGGCAGCCCTGACAAGAAGATTAATAAAAGGAAGGCTCACAACCGCTGTAATAAGATTGAAAGCAGTGTGAAAATTGGCTATCTGTCGCGGCAGATCGTTCGCAGACATTCCAACCACCGCATCCACAACTATATTCTGAAGAAACACGGCAAACAGAATCACACCGGTTCCGTTGAAAATCACATGTATCCATGCGGCGCGCTTTGCGTTTCGTCCTGCCCCCGCAGCTGAAATCAAAGCAGTGCAGGTTGTCCCCAGATTCGAACCTAGAATAAGCGGCACCGCCATATAAATGGTAAGAAGATTTTGCGAAGCCATAGCTGCCAGCAGTCCCGTAACTGTGGAACTGCTCTGTACCAGAACGGTTACGAGAATCCCTGCAATAACCAAAACAAAATATGACAAAGGTCTTCTGCCGTCAAACTCCGCTATTATTCCCATAATACGGGGATTTTCCCCCATAAAACCCATTGCATCCTTCAAAAATACAATTCCGGTAAACAGAAGTCCGAAGCCCACAAAAATCTGTGCTATATTTTTATTTCTGTCATTTCTGAACATCAGATAGCCTGCCGCGCCCAGCCCGGCTATTACAGGAGCTGCCGCATCAAGATTAAACGCAACTATCTGGGCAGTGACAGTAGTGCCCACATTTGCGCCTATTATCACTCCCGCCGCCTGACTGAGAGTCATTATTCCCGCATTCACAAATCCCACCGTCATTACCGTTGCCGCAGAGCTGCTCTGAATTATCATAGTTACTGCCGCCCCCGCTCCTGCAGCAAATACCCGGTTCCTGGTACAGGATTCTACAATTCCCTTCATCCGGCTTCCTGCAGTCTTCTCCAAAGACAAAGACATGAGATTCATTCCGTATAAGAATACTCCTACTCCTCCGATTATCCTGGCAAGCAGCCATAATACTGTTCCCATACCGAGTTTCTCCTTCCGAGACATATTATTATAGTATGTCCGAAAGACGGGAAAATTCTTCGGCAGCCATCAAAAAACTCAGTCAGCAGTCAGATTTCATATTTTCATGCAGCTTTCGATTTGAATATAATATCCCGGTTTAATACAGCTCAGGGAACCCGTTCTGTCTCAAAGCTTCATATATTATTACAGCCGCCGAATTGGACAGATTCAGAGAGCGCAGATTAACTTCTTTTCCCATAGGAATCCTCACTGCGGTATCATAATACTCTTTTATCAGTTCCGCAGGCAGTCCTTTTGTCTCCTTGCCGAAAAGAATATAGCAGCCGTCCTCATATTTTACTTCCGAGTAATTCTTTCCTCCCTTTGTAGTTGCCATAAACAGGGTGTCGTCTTTATGTTTTTCCAGAAAATCATCGAGACTTTCATAAACAGTAATATTCACGTACGGCCAGTAATCCAGGCCCGCTCTTTTAAGATGCTTGTCATCAATCGAAAATCCCAGAGGCTTTACCAGATGAAGAGCCGTTCCTGTTGCTGCACAGGTTCTTGCAATGTTTCCGGTATTCTGAGGAATTTCCGGTTCAACTAAAACAATGTTAAACATTTTGCCTCCACAAATACTTAATTATGCAATTTTTTTACCGAATCTGATTTTAACCCAAACACGAATATATGTACATATAAATTATTGTTTAATACGTACATATAATGAAAATTTACATAAAATAAACTCCGCCGCGGATATATGTTCGTATTTTTGATATTTATTTAACGTTATTTTGAATTTTGTTTCTTCCCGGGAAACTATTTTTTATTTTTTTTCACAAAATGCCAGTTTTGAATATTTTGTGTTGAAATTGTGAACTTTGTGTGTTAGACTTGCCATATGTTTTTACCAAAAAATTATTTTTAAGGAGAGAAAAAAATGGAAAACTCACGTGGTAATTGGGGCAGCAACATAGGCTTCCTGCTTGCTGCCATCGGTTCCGCTGTAGGTCTCGGCAACATCTGGGGCTTCCCGTACAAAATGGGTAAAAACGGCGGATTCGCATTCTTAATTATTTATTTAATTCTTGCTGTACTGGTAGGTTTCGTAATCATGATTGCAGAAATCTCACTGGGCAGAAAAACCGGAAAAGGTGCTTTCGGCACCTATAAGGAACTGGCAAAAGGTTTCAAATGGGTTGGCGCTATGGCCGTAATCGTACCTCTTCTGATTATGACATTCTATTCCGTTCTCGGTGCTTATTGTATGGAATACATGTTCGTAAATCTCGGAGACCTGGCATTCCACACACTTAACATGTCAGGCGGCGACCTGTTCGGTGCTATGCTTACGAACCCGTTCGGATGTATAGTATATACATTTCTTTTTATGGCACTCTGCTTCCTTATTGTAAAAGGCGGAATCAAAGACGGTATCGAAAAATTCAACGTTGTAGGTATGCCTACACTGGCTATAATGCTGGTTATAGTAATCATCAGATCCGTTACACTTCCGGGCGCTTCAGAAGGGCTCAAGTTCATGTTTGCTCCGAACTTTGAACCGCTCAAAGAAAACTTCATCGGCGTACTTTCCGTAGCAGGCGGCCAGATGTTCTTCTCACTTTCACTTGCAATGGGTATCATGATCACTTACGGTTCATACCTTTCCAAGAAAGAAAACATCGTTAGAAACACAGGAATCATCGTACTTTCCGATACAATAGTTGCTATCATGGCAGGTCTTGCTGTACTTCCTGCAGCATTCGCCCTCGGCGGTGAAGATGCAGCCATGTCAGGACCTAAGCTCCTGTTCATCACATTACAGGACGTATTCGCATCAATGGGTCAGATTGGACCTATCTTCGGAACAATCTTCTATCTGCTGGTACTTATCGCAGCTATGACTTCAGCTATTTCGCTGACAGAAGTAATCGCAACAATGTACGTTGACAGATGCGCAGAAAAAGGCAAAGAACCTAACAGAATGAAAGCTACTGCTGTAATATGTGTAATCATATTCTTAGGCGCTTCCGTAATAGCTGCAGACGGTCTCGGATCAAACGGCATGTGGGTTCCGTTCCAGAACAGCCTCGGAGTTGTAGGTTCATTCAATGACTGCTGGTTAGACTTCGTTGACTTCATCGCAGAAGGTCTGTTAATGCCTCTCGGCGCACTGCTCATGTCAATCATAGTCGGCTGGATTATAGGACCTGACAAGGTTAAAGAAGAAGTTGAAATCAACGGCACACATAAATTTGCCGCTTACGGTTTCTTCAAGTTCTGTATTAAATTCTTCGTACCTGTCGCTATGGCTTTCATCCTCGTCGGACAGGTTGACGGCTTCCTGGGTCTTGGAATTTTCAGCTAAACAAAACTATAAAAAACGCGGCTGCTTTCTAAAAGCGGCCGTTTTTTTATTATTTGTTATCAGTTTTTTCATTTTTCACATCGAATATTAAAAAAAACAAAAGACAATTACTGAAATATGTAATATAATATCCATGTATGTTTTAACATAATCGAAAGAAATGAGGGTGTACCATGAAGAATGTAAAAGTCGGATTACTCGGTTTGGGAAACGTAGGCAAGGGAACCTACACTATTCTGACCCAGAATTCGGAGAAGATATCCGGATTATCCAACAGCAAAATAGAGATTGCTAAAATTCTTGTTTCCGACGTGAACAAGAAAAGAGATATTGATGTTCCAAAGGAAATCTTAACCACAGATGCTTACGAAATAATAAACAATCCCGATATAGATGTAATTGTTGAGCTGATCGGAGGAATTGACACAGCATATAAATATATCAAGTCAGCTATCGAAAACGGAAAGCATGTCGTTACAGCAAACAAAGCCGTAATAGCTACCCACGGACCGGAACTGATGAATCTCGCAAAGCAAAACCGTGTTCTTCTTCTACACGAGGCAAGTGTTGCCGGCGGAATTCCTATCATCACCGCTATGCTCAAGCCTTTATGCGGCAATGAATTTCAGGAAATTATCGGCATAGTAAACGGAACCACAAACTATATTCTCACTCAGATGAGCGAGAACAACCTGGAATACGAGGTTGCCTTAAAACAGGCTCAGGAAAAGGGCTTTGCAGAAGCTGATCCAACCTCCGACGTTGAAGGTGAAGATGCGGCTTACAAATTATGCATACTGATGCTTATCGCATTCGGAGTTTATGTAGATCCGAAGACTATACCAAGAGAAGGAATAACAAAGATATCAAAAGAGGATATCGATTTTGCTTCCCAGTTCGGATACAAGCTTAAACTTCTTGCCGGCGCAAAGAATTCAAACGGAAGACTTAAATACTATGTTTATCCTACCCTTGTACCGGATACTCATCCTCTTGCTTCTGTTAACAACGAATTCAATGCTCTCTTCGTAAAAGGCGATGCAGTCGGCGAGCTCATGTTCTACGGAAAAGGAGCCGGCTCTATGCCGACCGGAAGCGCAGTTGTGGGCGACGTGGTATCCGTTGCAAAATGCATAGGCACCGATCTGCTGGACGTTACTCCGGCACAGCCTTATCCGATTACAGAAGAAGAACTCGAACTGACAGGTGAAAGCAAGAGCATGTTCTATATCAATTTCCTCGTAGGGGACGAGCCCGGAGCTCTGGGCAAAGTATCCACAGCCTTCGGAAACCACGGCATAAGCATTCAGTCAGTAATGCAGCGTTCCAGAGGTCTTGCCGATGTACCTGTAATCTACATCCTGCACGAGACAAAGAGAAAACAGCTGGATGATGCCCTTGCGGAAATAACCGCTTCAAAATTTGTTAAAGAAGTTACAAGCATATTAAGAGTACTATCATAATAAGGAGATAATTAAAATGAGTTTATTTGAACAATGGAGAGAATTACTGGAAAACCAGACAGAAGAAACCTTCAGAGACTTCTGGACAGCCTACAGCACAGCAGAAACAGATATCTACACTGAGATTCTTTCAAAGCCGAGAAGACATCTCAAGGGCGTTGTTTCCGAGCTGGCTGAAAAATTCAACACCACAGAAGTTATTTTCACCGGATTCCTTGACGGAATCAATTCCAGTCTTAAGGCTCCTCTCGATGTTGAAGCCACAACATCAGAGACAGAAATCGACCTCAAGGTAAACTTTGAGGAGCTTTACTTTAATATGCTCGAAGCAGGTGCAGATTATCTTTACAATATTCCTCAGTGGGAAAAGGTTCTTACAGAAGAAAAGCGTGAAGAAATCAAGAAAAAATGGAAGAAATCCAAGACTGTAGTAAAAGAAAAGACTCCGGGAAGAAACGACCCATGCCCTTGCGGCAGCGGCAAGAAATATAAAAAATGCTGCGGAGCTAACCAGTAAGATTTTCCGCCGGACAAATATCCGGCGGATTTTTTTTATGCTTTATATTATACAATCCTTCCGTCTGTGGAAACGGTAACCACCTGCACCGGTATGGACCTTCCGCTGTTCCGAAGAGCGTTTTTTACTGCATTTTCTATGCCGCCGCAGCAGGGAACCTGCATTCTGACAACAGTGACACTTTTGATATCATTGTTCCCGATTATCTCAGTCAGTTTGTCAGTGTAATCCACATCATCAAGTTTCGGGCATCCGATCAGGGTAATTCTGCCCTTTATGAAATCATTATGGAAACTGCCGTAGGCATATGCTGTACAGTCTGCGGCAATCAGCAGATCTGCTCCGTTAAAGTACGGCGCATTTACAGGCGCCAGCTTAATCTGCACCGGCCACTGGGACAGCCTGCTTACTGCCGGTATTTCTTCTTTTTCTTCACAAGCCTGAGCATGGCGGATTTCTCTGCTTTCTGTCCCCGGGCAGCCGCAGGGCAGGGAAAATGCCTGTTTTCTGAGCTGCGCCAGCCTTACAGCCTCCTCGTCATAGGCAAGAGCCTCCCTCTCCTCAAAAGAAATCGCTCCCACGGGACATGCAGGCAGACAGTCTCCCAGACCGTCGCAGTAATCCTCTCTCAAAAGTACAGCTTTGCCTTCTCTCATGCCGATTGCCCCTTCATGACAGGCATCCGCGCAAAGACCGCAGCCATTGCATTTTTCCGCATCTATCTTAATAATTTTTCTTTTCATTATATTGCCTCCTGTTATATATCATAAGTCAGGCGTCTTTCGCGCTTTACAGCTTAAACTGCTTGACTTTACGGTTTCAGTGTAATAGAATCTGTCAGTAAAGTATGTTGAATTTTCAACAAAAGAGGTGTTTATGAAAAAATATTATGAAATTCTCAATAAGTGTCCCCTTTTTCACGGGATAGCGGAGGCGGAGCTTGATTCTGTTCTGGAATGCCTCAGCGCAGGAATCACGGCCTATAAAAAGAACGAAATAATATTTCTGGAGGGTTCTCCCGCCAGATATGTAGGAATAGTGCTTTCGGGAGAAGTCAGAATAGTAAAAGAGGATTTTTTCGGTAACAGGAGCATAGTATCCCGTTCGGGCCCCGGAGAGCTGTTCGGAGAATCCTTTGCCTGCGCAGGAACAGAGGTTCTTCCTGTGAGTGTATCCTCTGCCTATGACAGCGAAGTAATGATGATAGACTGCCGGAGAATAACCATGACCTGCTCCCATTCCTGCAGCTTTCACAACAGAATAATATTCAATCTCCTCAGGGTAGTCGCGGAAAAGAATCTGGAATTCAACAAAAAAATAGAAATAACATCAAAACGCACCACCCGGGAAAAGCTCATGACATATCTGATGTTCGAGGCCAAAAGGAACCGCAGCAATTCCTTCACCATCCCTTTCGACCGTCAGGTGCTTGCCGATTATCTGGAAGTGGACAGAAGCGGGCTGTCTGCGGAAATAAGCAGGCTCAGAAAAGACGGTGTAATAGAATGCAGCAGAAGCAGATTCACACTGCTTGAAACTTAAAAAGAAGATGCTGTATCACCTTTTTAAGGTATACGGCATCTCCTCTTCAGTTTCTCCGATTTGTTTCTGAATCCGCCGGCTAATCGCAGCAGGTTCTCATAGCAAGAATTGTTTCCTGAATGAGTTCGTCCAGTTCCCATCCCAGCATTTCAGCGCCCTGCTTTATAACGTCTCTTGAACATCCTGCAGCGAAATTCGACTGCTTGAATTTTTTCTTTACTGATTTAAGTTCCATGTCCTGAACGCTTTTAGAAGGTCTCATTAGAGCGCATGCACCTATAAGGCCTGTAAGCTCGTCTGTTGCAAAAAGCATCTTTTCCATGATATGTTCAGGTTTTACGTCAACACATATTCCATATCCGTGGGAAACTATGGAATGAATCATATCGTCCTCAACTCCGCCTTCCTTAAGAAGTTCCGGAGCTTTTTTGCAGTGTTCGTCCGGATAAAGCTCGAAATCTATGTCGTGGAGCAGACCGACCATTCCCCAGAATTCCTTGTCATAACCCAGCTTTTCAGCAAAATATCTCATCGTCCCCTCGACAGTGAGAGCATGCTGTATATGAAATTCATCTTTGTTGTACTTCTTCAGAAGTTCAAAAGCTTCTTCTCTTGTAATCATTTCAAATCCTCCCGCACAATTATTCTCTGTATCCTGCCAGATGAGTAACCAGAACCGCCTTTATTGTGTGAAGTCTGTTCTCTGCCTCGTCAAATACAACAGAGTTTCTGCTTCTGAACACTTCATCCGTTACTTCGCATATATCAAGTCCGAATTCATCCATAACCTTGCGGGCAAATCCTGTTTCCATGTCGTGGAAGGAAGGCAGGCAGTGCAGGAAAATAACATCAGGATTTCCGGTCATTTTAAGCATATCCATGGTAACCTTGTACGGTGAAAGAAGAGCCACTCGCTCTTCTATCAGATGCTCTTCGCCCATCGAGCACCAGATATCCGTGTAAATCGCATCCGCTCCGCTGAGAGCTTCTTCAAAGTCTGAAGTAACAGTAATCTTCGCTCCGGATTCCTCCGCAAAACCCTTAACCATATTAAGCAGTTCTGCATCTGTATGAAGTTCCTCAGGTGCAAGTATTGCGAAATCTGTACCCAGCTTTGCAGCGCATATAATCAGGCAGTTTGCAACATTGTTTCTTCCGTCGCCCACAAATACCAGTTTCATGTCTTCATACGGCTTATCTATATGCTCTGACATTGTCAGGAAATCCGCCAGTGCCTGAGTTGGATGGTCAAAATCCGTAAGCCCGTTGAATACCGGAACTCCCGAATACTTTGCCAGATCCTCAACGGTTTTCTGGGCAAAACCCCTGAATTCTATACCGTCATATATTCTTCCCAGTACTTTTGCGCTGTCCTCAACGCTCTCTTTCTTTCCGAACTGGCTGTCCGCCATTCCCAGGAATGTGGCATGACCGCCCTCATCCTGCATTCCAACCTCAAAAGAAGATCTCGTTCTCGTTGACGTTTTTTCAAACAGCATTACCAGATTCTTGCCTTCCAGAAGATTCCCCCTGATTCCGGCCTTTTTCTTTGCCTTAAGCTTTGCAGCCACCTCAAGCATATAAAGGATTTCTTCCTTTGAATAATCCAAAAGGGTAAGAAAGCTTCTTCCTACTAAATTTACACTCACTTTTTCATGTCCTCCCTGGCATTTTTTATCATTGTATCTACACTCTCAAAAGAAGTTGAGCCGTAGGATTTCTTTGCGGCTATACAGCTTCTTATGTCAATCTTTCCATAAACGTCCTCTTCGAAGCACGGGGAAAATTCCTTCAGTTCTTCAAGAGTCAGATCTTCTATGGCTATTCCTCTCTTAAGACAGGTCAGCACTATGTTTCCGATAATCTCATGACATTCTCTGAACGGAAGGCCTTTGGATACCAGATAATCCGCAGCATCTGTGGCATTTGTAAATCCCTTCTTTGCCGCAGCCTCCATGTTGTCTTTTTTTACCATGAGAGTTCTGAGCATATCCGTAAAAATTTCAAGAGATGCCTTAACTGTCTCACAGGAATCAAATACAGGCGGCTTGTCCTCCTGCATATCTTTGTTGTATGCGAGAGTCAGAGATTTCATTATGGTAAACAGAGTTATCATGTTTCCGTATGTTCTTCCGGTCTTTCCTCTTATGAGTTCAGCAATATCCGGGTTCTTCTTCTGAGGCATAATGCTGCTTCCCGTGCTGTATGCGTCATCCATCTCGACAAAAGAAAATTCACTGCTGCTCCACACAACCAGCTCTTCGCAGAATCTGGAAAGATGCATCATCATAATTGAGCAGCTGCTCAGGAATTCAAGTGCAAAATCTCTGTCGCTCACCGCATCCATAGCATTTTCACAGAGTTCAGCAAATCCCAGTTCATCAGCAAGGAACTGTCTGTCGGTGCTGTATGTGGTTCCCGCAAGAGCTCCGCAGCCTAAAGGCAGGCAGTCCGTCCTTTTGTAACAGTCTTCGAATCTGTCTTCATCCCTTTTGAACATCTGGTAATATGCCATCATATAGTATGCAAAAGTTACGGGCTGTGCACGCTGGAGATGTGTATATCCAGGCATTACCGTCTCTTTGTTTTCCTCGGCCACATCTATCAGGGTTTTCTGAAGCTTCTTCAGAAGCTCTATGATATTTTTGATTTCGTCTTTGACATACATTCTGATATCCACAGCCACTTGGTCGTTTCTGCTTCTGGCTGTATGAAGACGTTTTCCGGCATCGCCTATTCTCTCCGTGAGAATTGTTTCTATGTTCATATGAATATCTTCGTATTCTATGCTGAACTCAATCCTGCCCGCTTCTATATCCTCAAGGATTTCTGCCAGGCATTTTACTATACTGTCACAGTCCTCCTGCGAAATAATTCCCTGTTTTGCCAGCATTTTTGCATGTGCTGTGCTGCCCAAGATGTCATGTTTGTATAATTTCTGATCAAACTCTATGGAAGCATTGAACTCATCCATCAGAGTTGCTGTTTTTTTGGCGAATCTGCCGCCCCACAGTTTCTTTCCCATATGGTGTTATATATTTCTCCTTTTTAGATTTTCCTCATATAAATATCCGTTAACAGTAATTCCCGCTCAAATTGAGGTTCCTTAATGCAAAATATGGGCGGATATTAAATCCGCCCCGTTATTTACAGATATTTCGGTGCATTCCGCACTGCAGTTTATTTTTCCTCGTCGAGACCTGCTTCCATAATCGCACGAATCTTCAGTGAAAGGGAGAAGAGGTTGATGAAGCCTTCTGCATCTGTCTGGTCGTAAACATCATCTTCTCCGAAGGTTACGAATTCTTCGTTGTAAAGTGAATATTTTGATTTGGATGCAACCGGTGTTGCGCTTCCTTTATAAAGCTTCATTCTTACCACACCTGTTACTCTTTCCTGAGTTACATTTACAAATGCATCGATTGCCTGTCTGAGAGGTGTGTACCAGAGTCCGTCATAAACAATCTGTGCGTATTTCTGTGCAAGAAGGTTTTTCTGATACATTGTGTCTCTGTCAAGGATAAGTTTTTCAAGAGCTCTGTGTGCAGCATAAAGAATTGTGCCGCCCGGAGTTTCATACACGCCTCTTGACTTCATTCCCACAAGACGGTTTTCAACAATATCAATTGTTCCTACGCCGTTTTCTCCGCCTATTTCATTAAGAACAGTCATCAGTGTAAGCGGATCGACTTTTCTTCCGTCCAAAGCTACCGGAATACCCTTTTCAAATTCGATTTCGATGAAGGAAGGAACGTCTTTAGCCTGCTCCGGAGTAAGGCTCATTACATGGATATCGTCCTTGTGTTCATTCCATGTGTTTTCCAGGTTTCCGCCTTCATGGCTGATATGCCATATGTTCTGGTCACGGCTGTATATTTTTTCTTTTGTCTGCGCGATAGGAATATTGTGCTTTTCTGCATATTCTATGCAGTCTTCTCTTGATCTGAGGTTCCACATTCTCCATGGTGCGATAATCTTAAGTGACGGATCCAGAGCGTGAATTGTAGTTTCGAAACGAACCTGGTCATTGCCTTTGCCTGTTGCTCCGTGAGCTATTGCCTCTGCGCCTTCTTTCTGAGCGATTTCAACGAGTTTCTTGGCAATAAGAGGTCGCGCGAATGAAGTGCCCAGCAGATAATCGTTTTCATATACTGCGCCGGCCTTCATTGTGGGATATATGTAATCAGTGATAAATTCTTCTTTTACATCAACAATATAGCACTTTGCTGCGCCTGTTGCGTATGCTTTCTTTTCAACCTCTTCAAAGTCATCCTGCTGTCCCACGTCAACGCATACCGCGATTACATCATAATTGTATTCCACTTTAAGCCAGGTAAGGATAACAGATGTATCCAGACCGCCTGAATACGCTAATACGACTTTCTTCTTTTCCATAATATTTTCCTCCGTAATTAAATATCAACATTTTTATTATATAGCAAAAACAAATTAATTCAATAGATTTTTGTATATTTATGCAAATGAATTTATAATTATTCCGGCATGGTGTTTTTTGCCAAAGGTTCTAAGGGAACATATCCAGAAAGCTGGTATATCTCTGTTTCAGGGTTCTCAGCATCATATCGTAAAAGGGCTTCATGTCATTGCTGTTAATATACCGGCTGACGCTGTGCCGGTATTCATCCTTATCCATGACAAAGGTTGCCGGCAGAAATCCTTCGCAGATCAGTTCAAAATTAAGCAATGCCCTGGCTGTGGCCTCATTTGCCTCACCGAAAGGATATACCTTTATCAGCTCATTATGCAGGAAACATCCTCTCAGAAGCGGGTTAAGGCTGTCACGTACGACGTTATAATTCTTTATTATCCCCTCCAGATCCTCTCTGACAGTTGAAGGATGTCCCGGAACCATAGCGAATTCCTTAACCAGCGGTCTGTCCTTTCTGAAGCAGTCCTCCTTTTCCGTGTACATGTCGTCTCTGGTAAGCATTCTGTTTATTTCCTCTGTCAGCCGTACATCGGTTTTGTTTTTCAAAGGAGAAACCCCGTAAACCAGTTTAACCATATCATAATAATTATTTATCATTGTATGGTCCCTGACGGTACGGCTTTCCAGATATTCGCCTTTTATTATCGCCTGTATTTCCTCCGCGCTCAGAGGCTCGTCCAAACGGGTATAAGCCGTATCAAAATCATAAGAGGATTCAATCCACTGCAGCTTTGATATGGCTGTGATTTTTCTTTTCATTTCCGATTTGTCCTTCAGTCTCTCGTTCAGGTCAGCTCTCAATTCCACTAATTTCATGGCTTCCCTCCAGTCTGACGCGGATGCGCACAAATACTCTGTATTATAAATTTGACTCCAGTGCGGTTTTTATCTTTTCTATATCAAGCGAAGAAACAGCTTCTCTGATGTCAGCCGGCTGAGAATCAATGAGAGATTTTTTGAGTTTTCCTTCCGCTGTAATCTCAGGACCGTGCTCCCGGGCTCTATCCAGATCTGTAAACCCGATTTTTCCTTTCGCTTCAAACCATTTGCAGTTTTCAATAAGAGGATCCTCCGAAGGAACCTTTACTGCCCCTTTGAATTTTTTCTTAATATCTGCAGCTGCCATAAATTTCTGCTCTTTGTCGGATTCCTTCAGTTTTTCTCCGTCTCTGTTAGGTTTTTCCGCAAATAATATATCGATAGGTTCATTCAGAGCAAACTGACCGAAAGTAAGAATCTCATCGTCGTTTATTCCCTCGATAACGGTGGTTTCAACCCTTACAGGTTTCATTCCCGCATTTACCGCAGCCTCCAGACCGTCCATAGCCTCGTCAATAGGGCCTCCGCCTGTCATATATATGTATTTTTCTTCAAAGAACGTATCCAAAAGAACATTTACGCTGTCAAGACCTGCTTCTTTGAGCGCCTTTGCCTTTGATGCCAGAAAAATTCCGTTTGTTGTCATGGACAGGTTTTCTATTCCTTCCACAGACTTAACCTTCTTTACCAGTTCTTCGATGCCGTTTCTCTCAAGAGGCTCTCCTCCGGTGAATCTGATTGACCTGATACCCAGTTCTGCAGCGGCGGCTGCAGCAGCGGTTATTTCCTCATTTGAAAGCTCAGCTTCAGCATCTTCGAACAAATCGTAGTCATATAATCTCGGAAACTTGTTTTTCCTGGTAATCTGTATTCTAAGTTCTTTTATTTCCTTCATCTCTAAAGTTCCTCCACGTTGGTCATTGGCTCAACCTTCTTTATGATTCTGATCATAGGGCCGATTTTCTGTATCTCATCCATAGTCATTACCGCATCGTAAGGAGTCTTGATTTCGTCGCCGGCTTTTACCGGGATGAAATCCACTCCCACCATCAGCACAACAGGATAGTCCTCTGTTGCCTGCACGAGGGCAGCAGACGGCACGGCAACTCCGTCAATTTTCGACTTTCCGTATACTATAATTTCCTGCTCTTCTGCAGGGTTCTGTTCTTTATTCATTTTATCTTCATTCTGGTTACTCATGTCGACCTCCACTCCTGTGAATTTCTGTTAAATTTCATTATACACCAAGATATTGACTAAGCACAATATATGTCATAAACTAAAATAGTTATGAAAAATATTTATTTATCGGAAAATGCGAATCACTTATTAATTGAATATCTTAAGGCCGATGACCGGCAAATACGCCCGGTAACAGGAGAACCCGGACTGGATTCAAAAATTTCAACCCACCCGGATATTTATATGTGCAAGCTCGGAGTCAGTGATGACTCTCCGGTATTCTTCGGAGATCCTTCAAAGCTGAAAGACAAATATCCCTTTGATGTGCCATATAACGCGGCTTGTACCGGAAAATTTTTCATCCATAATTTCCGTTTTACAGATCAGGAGCTTCTGGAAAAGGCAAAAAGTTCCGGATTTACCCTTGTTAACACAAGACAGGGCTATTCCCGATGCAGTATAGCGATAATAGACGAAACTTCGGTTATTACATCCGATGAAGGGAGCGCAAAGGCTATGAGCATTCACGGAATCGATGTGCTTCTCATACGAAAAGGATACATCAGCCTTCCTCACTATGATTACGGCTTTATCGGCGGCTGCTGCGGGCGTGTGGGGAATGAAATCATATTCAACGGCAATCTGTCCGCCCATCCGGATTTTCAGGCAATAGAGGATTTTATACTTTCCAGAGGGCTTTCCCTTAAATTTTTCGAAGAATACATGCTGGAAGACATCGGCTCAATAATCTGCACCTCAGATTCTGCCGGGAAGTCTCCTTATACAGGTTATATAAAATGAAGAAACACGCAATAATACCCATATTCATACCCCATGAGGGATGTCCGAACGACTGCGTTTTCTGCAATCAGAAGAAAATTACGGCCAGAACTCATGCGGAAGAAAAAGTAGATATTGAAGAAACTGCGTCCAGGTATCTGTCTACTCTGAACAATCCCCGTCCGGAAATAATCGAGATGGCCATGTACGGAGGAAGCTTTACCGGGATTCCTGTGGAAAAGCAGAACGAATACCTCGATATTGCCAAAGGGTACAAGGACAATGGTCTTATCGATAAAATCCATCTTTCCACCAGGCCTGACTACATAAGTCCGGAGATACTTGAAAATCTGAAAAAACACGACGTGGATATAATTGAGCTTGGAGTTCAGTCCTTTGACGACGAGGTCCTTAGACTGTCCGAAAGAGGCCACAACAGCGCTGCAGTCTACAAAAGCTGCGAACTTATAAAAGACTATGGATTTACCCTAGGCATACAGCTGATGGTGGGACTTCCCGGAGATACCCGGGAAAAATCTGTATATTCCGCTTATGAAACAGTGAAAATAATGCCGGAACTGGCAAGAATTTATCCAACGATAGTAATCGAAGACACAAAACTTCTCGATATGTACAGAAGCGGTCAGTATACCCCCCTCACCCTTGAGGAGGCCGTAGAAACCTCAAAACAGATGTATACGATACTGCAGGACGCCGGAATAAACATAATAAGAGTAGGGCTTAAAAGCAGTGACATAATAAATGAAAAAGGGGAAATATACGGAAATACCTTTCATCCCGCCTTCCGCCAGCTTGTGGAAAGCGAAATTGCAAAGGAAAAAATCCGGAGGGAGCTGGAACGGCTTGCCTCGGACGGGAGCGGTGAAATTATTCTGACCTCAAACGAGCATTCCTTTTCAAATATGATAGGAATGAAGGGCTCAAACAAAAAATATTTCTCGACAGTCTATCCGGAGTACCGTTTTCTTTACAGAAAGGACAACACTCTTCCGGATTACAAATACAAGGCAGAATTAAGGTGATAATATGAACGATCAGCAGACAGTAATTACTGTTATTACGGCAGTAACATTGGTACTCTCCGGAACCATTGCAGGATATATAACAAACAAATACGCGGTAAGGTGGCTCTTCAAGCCGGTTAAACTGTTCGGCAGACAGATCTTTGATGTAAGCATTCTCAGTACAGATGAAAAGCAGGAGGCCTTCATAGACAGCCTCAGCGATTGTGTCGAGCGCAGGATTCTGACCGCAGATGTTCTGAAAGAAGAGATAATAAATGACACCATGAAGGCTCATATCGACGAAATCGTCGACCGTTTCATTATGGACTCCCTTCCAGAAAGCTTTAAAAGCATAAAGCTTTCTGAACTTAAGGGCTTTGAAAACACAGACGCTTCTCTTTACGAATGTCTCAAGGAGGTTCTGGACGAAAACACCTCAGAGCTTCTGGTACACGTTCTCGATGCAGTAAACCTGTCGGATTACATCAACGACAGGCAGATTCAGACAGCCTCGGACAATCTCTATGAGAGTCTGAAGCATGCTTTCAAAAACAACTTTGCCATAAAAGACATAATCAGCAGGCTGTTAACCGAGCTGCTGTTCTCCGCCATGTTCAATCCTGACGGCAGAGCTGCTCTAAGCATTCTCGCATCCAAGCTGTTCGGAGGCGGAGGAGGAAATCCTCTTGCGGACCTTGCCTCGATGAATCTTCCGGATAAAATCAGTGCGGCATTTAGAAATCTTATCTCCTCCGGAGTATCCGGATTCATAAAAGACAAAACTGCTTCCGGATACGTAAACGAAGAAAGCAGGGACAGGCTTGCGGAAAAAATAGAAGCGGAAATCCTTAAAAAGTACAGAGAAAAAGTCGACAGTCTTTCGAACGAGGATATTTCTCCTCTTATAACCGGCATTTCCGAAAGCGGAAGATTAAGAGAGACAGTCTCCGGAATGATATACGATTATCTTGACAGCAACATAGTCAGACTTCTCGGCGGCAAGGTTAAGGAAACCGTAAAAATCGCACTGGGAAGGCTGGATCCGGATCAGCTCTGCGATGTGGCTGAGCGTCTTATGAAAGGTGAGCTTAAATATCTGTCTTATTTCGGCGGTGTTCTCGGATTTCTGCTGAGCATTCCGGCGCTTATGATAACTCTGGGAGGCTTTGCACCTTCCGGATTTCCTCATAGCCCGTTCAATCTGATATTTCTGATACTGCTTATGGGATTCATCGGCATTATTACAAACGTAATAGCCATTAAGATGTTTTTCCACCCGTATAAGGAGATAAAAACCCTTTCAAAATTCAGACACACGAAGTGCTTCTCCAGGGGTCTCATTCTGCAGAATCAGAAAGTATTTGCCCACACACTCGGGGAATACATCGGGACAGAGCTTCTCACTCCGGACAATATTATTAAAATGCTCGAAACCCACAAAGCTTCTTTCATCGAAACTCTTGGTGAAAATATAATGCCTGCTCTTCTTTCATATTTTGGCGGAGAAGCCGGAAAAAGAAAAGGCGCGGCAAGAATTTCCGCATATGTTTTCAACAAGATGTCTGAAAACAGAACTGATATCGCTGATGCCCTCAGCGGAGGTCTCGGGGGGCGCACCTTCGGCTCGTTTATCAACCTTAATAATCCTGTCGTAAAGAAAAAAGGCCTGCAGCTGTATTTCAGGCTTTTGGATAAACTTGCCGAAAATCCGCCCGACAAAGATGACGAGGCATACGATTACAGATTTACCGCATATGCTCTGTCCAATATTATCAGGGGAAATTCCTCCCTTAAGGAAAAAGTCTGGTATCTGGCTGAAACTTTTTATATGACCGAGATTGCCGACAGGAAAATCGGTGAATTCTTCTCAATGGATGAATTATCAGCCTCCGCAGCGGGAACACTTGCAAAAATCTGTTCTGACAATTACGCTTTTGATGATTTCAGAAACGCTGTCGGAAGCTGTATAGAAAAGCTTGTTTCCGACAGCGAAAAATATTTTTCTCCGGAATTTGCTTCCTCAATATCGGACAAATGTGCGGAAGCCGTATATGCTTCGGCGGTTGATTCCGTTCCGGAGCTTATAAAAGATGTTCATATTTCTGAGATTACCGAGGAAAAAGTCGCCGCACTGGAACCCGAGGAAATTAAGAACGTAGTAATGTCCTTCGCTGCCCCTGCCTTCATAAGTCTGTATAAACTCGGAAGCATAGGCTGTGTCTTCGGAATAAACACTTATCTCGCTTTTATTCTGTTCATTGCGGACAAGCTGCTGGACAGTAAAAAACAATAGAATCACTTATTTTTAAAGGAGCATAGAATGAAAAAATTTATATCATGGAATGTCAACGGGCTGAGAGCCTGTGTAACTAAAGGCTTTATGGATTTCTTCAACGAGGCTGATGCTGATTTCTTCTGTCTTCAGGAAACCAAACTTCAGGAGGGACAGATTGAAATGGAACTTCCGGGCTACTCGCAATACTGGAACTATGCGGAGAAGAAAGGATATTCCGGCACGGCAATTTTTGCAAAAGAGGAGCCGGTTTCTGTTTTTCTCGGTATAGGGATTGAGGAGCATGACAAAGAAGGAAGAGTGATTACTCTTGAATACCCTGAATATTATGTTGTAACCTGCTATACGCCAAACTCCCAGAACGAGCTGGCAAGGCTCGACTACCGAATGGAGTGGGAAGATGCTTTCAGAGCTTACCTGAAAAATCTCGACGAAAAAAAGCCGGTTATCTTCTGCGGCGACCTTAACGTGGCACATAAGGAAATTGACCTGAAGAACCCGAAGACAAACAGAAAAAACGCCGGTTTCACCGACGAAGAAAGAGGAAAATTCTCTGACCTTCTTGATTCGGGCTTCACCGACACCTTCAGATTTTTCTATCCGGACGCTGAAAACATTTACTCCTGGTGGTCCTACAGATTTAAAGCCAGAGAAAAAAATGCCGGATGGAGAATCGATTATTTCTGCGCATCGGACAGACTTCAGGATAAGCTTAAATCCGCAGCCATACATACGGAAATCTTCGGCTCCGATCACTGCCCGGTTGAGGTTGTCATAGATTTATAATTTCTTAAGGCATCACAGAATTATAAAAATCCGGGAATAATTTCAGACACGGAAAAATTAAGCGGTGAATCACATATACCCGGATTCACCGCTTTGCTTCTTTGTTTTACAGATTGTACACCGATATCAGAATAATAGCCTTAACCGGTATTGTTATCATCGAAACAAGAGTCGTAACAGAAACTCCCTGAGCCGCAAGCTTTGCATTCTTTCCCTGCTGCTGTGCAAGGGCGGGAACAATGGCTGCCGAAGGAAACGCTGAACTGAAAATCACTATAGCTTTCGGCATTACCGGCATAGGAATGAAATACATCACACCAAATGTAACCGTCGGCCACACAAGCATGCTGAAAAAAGTCAGTTTAATAAGGTTTTTATCTCTAATTGTGCTTTTTATATCGCTTTCCGCAAACAGCATTCCCACTATAATCATAGCCAGAGGAATGGTTGCATCTCCGATAAGCTCCATAAGTTCAAACAGAGCTGCGGGAATTTTAATTCCCGTGAACAGCAGGAACACGCCTATTATTGCGGATAATATGCACAGATTAAGCATAGGTTTTACAGCCTCACGGAAGGTTCTTTTTTCGCCGCTGCTTCCTATCTGTACAAAAGCAATAGAGTACAGGTAAAATGTCAGGACTATGTTGCACAAAACCATATAGTACAGTCCCTCCTGCCCGAATATCATAAGGGTTATCGGAAAACCCATAAATCCGGAGTTGACACTGCACATCAGTACAGACAGCACCCCTCTGTCCTCCTTCGGCTCAATCCTGAGAACCTTCATAAGAATAAGCGCCGCTGCCGCTCCGACCGCAAAGAAAACAATATTTGCCGCGAAAACATACATAGTCTCCCTGAAAGTGTCCTGGGTGAGCTCCTTAGATGCTATTGATGTCACTATGAGGCACGGCGAGGTTATTATCATCAGAAGGTTTACAAGATACTGGTTTGCCTCACTGGGCAGAATCCCCTTCTTATTAGCGCCGTATCCTATTGCCAGTATCGCAAAAATTTCAAGTACCTTTGTAAAAACAACAATCATTATCTGTCTCTCGATTTCTTTCTCTTCTTAACAATAAAAGAAATTATTATAGCCGCCACTGCAACAACAAGGAAAGCCGGCATGAACCATCTGTTATACCCTTCTTCGTCTGCAAGTATGTCTGTCCAGAGCTGGTCAAGATAGAGATTGGTCTCCTCCGACAGGTTCACAAATGCTGTATCGTCAGCCAGTTCTTCTGCAGAAGGATATAAATCCTCGTTGTTCTTTGTTTCGTCTTCGAGCAGTTCTTTAGCCGCTGTATTTGGGGTGGAATAGCATATATATTCCATATTTTCAGCAGCCACCTGAGGCTCGTTCAGGAAGTTAATGTACATTTCCGCCGCTTCTTTGTTTGGTGCATCCGCAGGTATGCATACCGCATCCACAAACAGATTTGTAGATTCAGGAATATAAAGCGCCAGGTCTTCGTTAACCTCTGACATAATATAATAATCTCCTACGTAGTATACAGCAGCTGCAGCTTCATTGTTCTGCATCTTGTCAAAAATCTGGTCCATTACATATGCCTGTACAAGCGGCTTCTGTTCCTTTAATAAAGCAGCCGCCTCATCAAGCTGTTCTTTATCCTCTGTGTTAATGTCATATCCTAATTTCAGAAGAGCAACGCCGAAAGCGTCTCTTGAATTCTTGAACATAAGGATTTTTCCCTTCAGGCTTTCATCCCAGAGAACATCCCAGCTGTCAACCTCATAGTCAACCATGGTTGTGTTATAGATTATTCCTACTCTTCCCCATGCATAAGGAATGGAATATTTCTGTTCCGGATCGTATACCGGATTCAGGAATGATTTGTCTATATATTTCATGTTAGGAATATTGTCATAATTAAGTTCCTGAATCATGCCCTCACCGATAAGTCTTGATACCATGTAGTCCGAAGGGAATATTACATCATAGGAATTCGCTCCGCTTTTAATCTTCGCATACATAGCTTCATTTGTTTCGTAATTAAGGTAGTTAACCTTAATTCCGGTAAGCTCTGTAAATTCCGCGTTGATATCCATCAGTCCGTCTTCTCCGTCGGACAGATATTCACCCCAGTTGTATACGTTGATTTCCATATCCTGTCCCTGGAATCTGCCGTAATAATCCATGTCGTAGGTGCCGTCGTCTCCTTCAGGAGCCGCAAAAACAGTTGTGCCTAATCCAGTCACCATAATAATTGCTGCCACTATCGACGCAATTAATTTTCTCATCTGAATGATCCTCCTTCTCTCTGTCTCTCTTTTCGGGCATTCTTCGCCCTGTTAATATTTCTTCTCTCCACAAGATTTACCGCTATCAGCACTGCCAGCACTACAAGGAAAATAATAGTGGAAAGTGCGTTAATCTCCGGGCTCACCCGCTTCTTGGTCATGGAATATATCAGCACAGACAGAGTCTGATGCTTTGCACCCGTCGTAAAATATGATACAACGAAGTCATCCATAGAAAATGTCAGAGACATCAGGAAGCCCGATATTATTCCCGGTTTTATTTCGTGAATTACAACCTTTGTAAAAGCCTGCCAGTGATTGCAGCCTAAATCCATTGCGGCGTCCACCAGAGAGCCGTCCATCTGCCTGAGCTTCGGAAGTACATTAAGAATCACATAAGGCACGTTAAATGTTATATGGGCAAGTATCAGAGTAATCCATCCGAACTGAAAAGGAATCCCCACCGAATTAAGCACATTTTTTGCTACTACGAACAGAAGCATAAATGAAACGCCTGTAATTATCTCAGGGTTGATAATCGGCAGATAAGTCAGTTTCATTACTCCGGATTTAAGTCTGCTGTCCATTTTTTCCAGACCTATAGCAGCCGCGGTTCCCATCACCGTTGCCGCTATAGAAGCTGTAAAAGCAACTACCAGAGTGGTAAAAAGGGCATCCATTACAGCTGCATCGCTGAACAGCTGCGCATACCACTTCCCGGTAAAGCCGGTAAAAGTTCTTCCTTTTGACTCGTTAAAGGAAAAAACTATCAGTACAACAATGGGCGCATACAGGAATGCCATGAATACACCCAGATAGGTTCTCGCAAAAGCTTTCATAGCAGTTTTTCCTCCAAATCATCATCGTTCAGGAATCCTGATACGCTTATTATCAATAATACAAGGAGCATGAGCACCAGGGATATTGCGGAACCCAGGTTCGGGTTGTATGCGTTGCCCAGGAACTGAAGCTCAATAATGTCACCGATAAGCTGATTTCCGCCTCCTCCCAGCATCTGAGAGATAATAAATGTGCTTACCGCAGGTACAAATACCATGATAACCCCGGTTTTTATTCCCGGAAGACTGAGGGGAAGAACCACCTCCGACAGAACCTTGACCGGTCCCGCTCCCAGATCCTGAGCAGCCTCGATAACATCCTTGCCGATTTTTGTCATTACCGAGTGAAGGGGAAGAATCATAAACGGAATATAGTTGTAAACCATGCCGAGAACTACTGCGCCCTGGGTATTTATCATTTCAAAAGGCCCCAGACCGAACAGTCCAAAAAACTGGTTTATAAGTCCGTTGTTTTCAAGAATGCTCATCCATCCGTAAGTTCTGAGCAGAAAATTCATCCACATCGGAAGCATTATAAGCAGAAGAAGCGTTCTTGCCGTTACCGCACTGCTTCTGGACATAATATATGCAACCGGATATCCCATCAGCAGGCAGATAATAGTGGAAATTACAGACAGCCATACAGATTTGATAAGCACATTTGAATAGCCGCCTACCTGAATCAGGTTCTCCATAGTGAAAGAACCTGCGCTGTCGGTAAATGAAAAATATATAATAAGTCCCAAAGGAATGGCTATAAGGAGCAGAGCCCATGCCACATAGGGGTAAGCTGCCGCCTTTACTCTCATAGCGTTTCCTCCATTTTCTTCATAACATGAATATCATCCGGGTTCAGTGTAAGACCGATCATAGCTCCTACTTCTCTTGACTGTGTAGAATGTATCATCCATTTCAGCCCGTGACCCTCCATGATGATTTCAAAGTGTACACCTTTAAATGTAATGCTTTCAACCTTGCCTACGATCTGTCCCTCGTCCACAGAAACCATCTTGAAGTCTTCCGGACGTATTACAACATCCACTGCTTCAAGCGGCGCAAAGCCTTTGTCGTCGCATTCAAACTTTACTCCCGCAAATTCAACCAGATAGTCTTTATGCATTACTCCGCTGACTATATTGCTCTCGCCGATAAAATCCGCCACGAAAGCGTTTGCGGGTTCATTGTAAATATCCTCAGGGCTTCCGTTCTGAAGGATTTTTCCGTGCCTCATAACCAGCACCCTGTCCGACATGGTCAGAGCTTCCTCCTGGTCATGGGTTACATAAATGAAAGTAATCCCCAGCGCCTGCTGAATCCTCTTGAGTTCCAGCTGCATTTCCTTTCTGAGTTTTAAGTCCAGAGCTCCCAGGGGTTCGTCCAGAAGCAGAACCTTAGGTTCATTAATCAGTGCTCTCGCAATGGCAACACGCTGCTGCTGTCCTCCGGAAAGCTGATTTATGTTTCTGCTCTCGTATCCCTCGAGATTTACAAGTTTCAGCATTTCGGCAACCTTAATTCTTATCTGCTCCTTCGGTGTGTTCTTCAGCTTCAGTCCAAAAGCTATGTTGTCATACACATCCAGATGCGGGAACAGAGCGTATCTCTGGAAAACTGTGTTGACATTCCTTTTGAAGGGCGGAACGTCGTTTATTCTTTTACCCTCAAAAAAAACATCACCTTCCGTAGGCTCGACAAAACCGCCGATTATTCTCAATGTTGTAGTTTTACCACAACCTGAGGGGCCTAAGAACGTGACGAACTCGTGGTCACGGATATCAAGGTTCATATTTTCAATAACCTTTTCTCCGTCGTACTCTGCAGTAATATTCTGCAGACTGATAATGATGTCGTTCATGATGCATCCCCCTTTGCGGATTTTAGTTAAAGCAGGTAAATTTTTAAATAAACCCTGCCAACCCACAGACCTTCGTACCGCTTCCCGCAAAAGGCTTTTATCTAATCGTAACCGCTGCCTGAATGCTGATGAAAGAACGGCCCGTTTTTAGGCGATACCCATGAATCTGTGATTTAAAATACTTTTTCAGATGCCTGTACGGTAAAATATACCGTACTAAAATCGCATATTAAGTTAATTTTGCCCAGCACCGTAATAATTGCGTCAACAGATGCTACAGCAAACAAAATTATAGCATATTGATAATAAAAATCAATATGCTATAAGGATAATTTGATGAAATTTGAAAATTTTCAGGTTTTTTGATTAGAAATCCGTCACCGTTCCTCCCGGAAATAGTTGTTGCCCAGATCCTGAGGCGGCTGGCTTTCCTTTCTCTTCTTGTGAGTACTGAAAATTACTATAATAATTGTTGCCACATAAGGAATCATGTCGAACAGATACTGTGAAAAATCCAGTCCCAGAACCTGAAGTTTCATGCCCATAATGCTGAGGCCTCCGAAAAGAATTGCTCCGAAAAACGCTTTTATCGGGTTCCATGCAACGAAGATTACCAGCGCAACGGCAATCCAGCCTCTTCCGTTAACCACATCTTCCTGCCAGATAGGAATTCGGATAATGGAGAGATATGCTCCTCCAAGACCGCACAATGCACCTCCCACGAGGATATGCACATATTTATACAGATTTACGTTTATGCCGGAGGCATCTGCTGCCGATGTATTTTCACCCACAGCTTTAAGGTTAAGACCTGTTCTTGTCCTGTACATATAAACTGCGGCAATAATACATACAATGTATGCAATGTATGTAAATTTATCCTGACGGAAAAATATGTCCCCTACAAACGGAATATCTCCCAGAACAGGTATTGCTGATTTTGCAAAGAAGCTGCTTACATTTTCAGGAACTCCGCTGCCCAGGTAATTCTGTCCCAGAAACTTAGACAGGCCTGTACCGAAAATCGTAAGGGTAAGACCCGTTACAGTCTGATTTGCCCTCAGAGTTACTGTAATAAAGGCATATAAAAGAGCACAGCCCGCCCCGGCAAGAACCGCTGCCAGTATTGTAAAATACGGGTTCGAGGTATTGCAAGCTGTAATGAAGCCCAGAACCGCACCCATGAGCATCATGCCTTCAACACCCAGGTTCAGGTTTCCGGCTTTTTCTGTGAGCAGTTCACCCACTGTAGCAAACAGAAGAGGTATTCCGGCTACAACGCAGGATGCAAGGAAAGCTGTCATACTACGCCACCTCCTTTTTTTCTCTGTGCTTAAGTCCGACCTTATACTGAATAAAGAATTCGCTGCCTAAAACGAATAACAGTATCAGGCCCTGAACTACAGAGGAAACCGCACTCGAAACTCCCATTGCAATCTGTATATATGCACCGCCCTGAATCAGAGCCGCAAAAGCAACGCAGATAAATATACAGGTGACAGGGTTCAGTCTTGACAGCCATGCTGTGATAATTGCAGTAAAGCCGTATCCGTTTGCTATTCCGGCAACAAGGGTTTTTTCAACGGCAGAAGCCTGAATCATTCCTACGGTTCCGCATAAACCGCCGGAGATGAGCATTGCAACTATAATAATTCTGCTGATGTTCATTCCCGCATATCTTGCTGTTTCATAGGATTGTCCCACAACAGATATCTCATATCCTTTTTTTGTATGATATATAAGGAAATATACCATAGCTGCGCAGAGTATCGCATATATCCATCCCATATTCACACCCAGAACAGAAGGCAGAATGCAGTTTTTTGAAAACTGTGCTATTCTCGGAAAACCTCCGCCGTTGGGATCTATCCACGGTCCGTACTGAAGATATGTTACGAATTTTATCGCCACATAGTTCATCATCAGCGTGAAGATTGTCTCATTGGTTCCAAGCTTTGCTTTAAATATCGCAGGAATAAAAGCCCATACCGCCCCGCATACGATTGCGCTTACAAACATGAGAAGAAGCACGACTGCCGCAGGCATGGTTTCCGGCACATTTAAAGCCACGAGGGTCGCACCGAAAGCTCCCATAGTAATCTGACCTTCCGCACCGATGTTCCAGAAATTCATTTTAAATGCCACGATAATTCCCATGGATGCTATCGTAAGAGGGATTGCTTTTACGACTGTCTGTTTTATTCTTAATTCGGTTCCTACGCATCCGTCTATTATGGATCCGAAAATTTTTATCGGGTCAAGTCCCAGAATCAGAAGCACCAGTCCGGCGCATATAATGGACAGGAACACGGCGAGAACTCTTATGATTATTTCATTTCTTCTGCTCAGATCCGATCTTTTGGTAATTTTCAGCGGATTAGTCATCGAGTTCCCCCTCCTCTCCTTTTATTTTGATTTCCTCTATACTGTGACCGGTCATGAGAAGACCTATTTCATCCTTTGTAACCTCTGACGGGTCAACGATTCCGGTAACCTTGCCGTGGCACAGAACGACGATTCTGTCACATAAATCCATCAGAACGTCCAGATCTTCTCCTACAAAAAGAACCGCCACTCCTTTTTCCTTCTGCTCGTTAAGAAGATCGTATATTTTATATGACGCACCGATATCCAGTCCTCTTACCGGATATGCCGTAATAAGCACTTTCGGCGAGGAGTCAATTTCTCTTCCCAGAAGAACCTTCTGGATATTTCCGCCCGACATTTTCTTTACAGGTGCAAAAATGCTTTCTGTCTGAATATCCAGAGTATCTACTATATTTTTAGCCTTTTCTATACATTCGCCTCTTCGAAGTATTATTCCGGGCTGATTCTGATAATCCTTGAGAATGATATTGTTTACAATATCCATACTAGCAACCAGGCCCATGCCCAGTCTGTCTTCCGGAATAAATCCCATTCTTATTCCAAGCTTTATTATATCTCTCGGAGTCTTGCCTACTATATTTTGTCCGTCAAAGAAAATTCTTCCCTTCGGAACCTTCACCAGTCCGGCAATAGCTTCGCACAGTTCTTTCTGACCGCTGTTTGCAACTCCGGCAACCCCGAGAATTTCGTGAGTGCATAAATCGAAGCTTACATCCTCAAGGGCATTTTTACCGTCCGGGTCATGCACGGTAATTCCGTCGAGGCTGAGAATCTTATTTCTGTCCTCCAGCTTTTCCTTTTCTATGCTCAAATCCACCTTTTTGCCTACAACCAGCTCAATCAGTTCGGAAACATTTACCTCTTTTGTTACGAGAGTTTTTATTGACTGACCTTTCCTGAGTACAGTTACTCTGTCGGAAATCTCCATTACCTCATTGAGCTTATGGGTAATGATTACTACTGCGCAGCCCTGATCCCTCATATTTCTGATAATATTGAAGAGCTTCTTTATTTCCTGAGGGGTGAGAACCGCCGTAGGCTCGTCCATAATCAGGATTTTAGCCCCTCTGTAAAGGACCTTAATTATCTCAAGTGTCTGCTTTTCTCCGACAGACATCTCATATACTTTTTTATCCGGATCTATATCCAGGCCGTATTTGTCCGACAGCTCCTTAATTTCTTTAGAAAGAGCCTTGCCCTTTGTGAAAAATCCGCCCTTCTGGCCGATCACAATATTTTCCTTGGCACTCATTACATCGATGAGTTTGAAATGCTGATGTATCATGCCGATGCCCATTTCTATAGGATCCTTCGGGGATGTAAACTCCACTTCTTTTCCGTTTATGGCAATAGTTCCGCTGTCAGGAGTGTAAATTCCCGAAAGCATGTTCATCAAAGTGGTTTTGCCTGCTCCGTTTTCCCCAAGAAGAGCATGCACTTCACCGTTACGCACGTCTAAGCTTACATTGTCGTTTGCCTTTATCTCTCCGAAAGACTTGGAGATATTCTTCATTTCAATCGCTAAATTCTGCTGCATATTTAACCTCTTAAAAGGGGGCATTCAAATGAGTGCCCCCTGAAATGTTAGCTTATTAAAAAACCGTCTGTGAAATTAGTTAGAAGTAGCTGTAACGCCTTTAACTTCTTTTGTAATTGACCAGATACCTGCTCTGTCAAGAACCTGTCCTTCTTCGCAGAGAACTGTTCCGTCATTGTAGTAGATAGGGCCTTTGAATACGTCGAATGTGCCTGCTTCCATTTCAGCTTTAACACTTTCAATCTGTGCTTTGATATCTGCAGGAACTGCATCGCTGATTTCGTCGATAGCAATCAGACCTGTTGCCATTGTGCCGTAGTGGCTTTCAGGCTTCCATGTTCCGTCCATGATTGCCTGGAATGTAGGAATGAAATAGTTTTCTGTATTCCAGTAAGCAGCTGTCAGATATAAATCTCCGCAGTCATTCTGTGGATAGTTCCAGCCGATAGCATATACATCACCTGCTTCAGCAGCGGCAATCTGTGTAGCTGTTGAGTCTGCATGGTAGCAAACAACTTCTGCGCCTGCATCGATAAGCTGTTCAGCAGCTGTCTTTTCGATTTCAGCGTCTCCCCATGTTCCGATATATACAACTTTAACTTCAATGTCAGGATTTACAGCCTGAGCACCGAGTGTAAATGCGTTGATACCGATCTGTACTTCTGTATAAGGATGAGCAGCAACATAACCTACAACACCTTCTTCGGCAACAGCAGCAGCAGCCATACCTGTTAAGTATCTAGCCTGTTCCATTGAACCGAACCAATTGTCAAAGTTTGTGTCATTCATCTTGTTTCCTGAGAAATGTAAGAATGTTACATCATCATAATCTCCTGAATTTGCAAGAGCTTCAAGTGCGTCCATGTAACCGTATGAACATCCTACGATAACGTTGCAGCCCTGATCGATAAGATTTACAGCAGCATCTGTTGAAGCTGATGTATCACCGTCGTTGATGTTTTCAACATACAGGAAATCCATCTGATCTCCGAAATGCTCGTCAGCCGCCTTAGCGCCTTCGTACATTGACTGTGTGAATCCTCCGTCGTTGATAGCACCGATAAAGATGTAACCAACCTTCAGTGCAGTTTCGCCTGTTGTTTCGCCGCCTTCATCCTCTGAACCGCAACCTGCCAGCAGTGTTGCCATTGCCAGAGCCAAAGCGAGCAAGATAGCTAATGTTTTTTTCATTTGTTTACTTCCTCCCTGATTCTTTGAAAATAACTTCGTCATCTTTTATATTTTCAATAATGGCCAAAGACTCAACTTTTAATCCTTTTTCTCTGAGTGCTTTTCCGCCATTCTGAAAACCTTTTTCAATTACTATCCCTATTCCCGCTATTTCTGCTCCCGACATGCCGACCATGCTCACCAGTCCTTTTGCAGCTTCTCCGTTCGCCAGGAAATCGTCAATAATCAGAACCCTGTCACTGCTGTCGAGATATCTTTTTGATATTTTAGCCACATAGTCTTTATCCTTCGTAAACGAATGAATCGTAACCTGGTAAACGTCCGCATCCATATTTTTGTTCTCGTGTTTTTTCGCAAAAACAACAGGCACATTAAAATATCGCGCCGCAGAACAAGCAATGGCAATACCGGAAGCTTCGATGGTTACGATTTTGGTAATACCGTATTTTTCAAATCTGCGATAAAACTCCTTTCCTATCTCATCAAGAAGATCAATATCTATCTGATGATTTAAGAAGGAGTCCACCTTGACTATATTGGGCATTTTTACAGTTCCGTCTTTAAGTATACGCTGTTTTAATAATTCCATGACTCTTATAAATTCCCGTAAAAAAAAATGGTGCAGGCAAGAGGACTCGAACCTCCATGAAATTGCTTTCACACGGACCTGAACCGTGCGCGTCTGCCAATTCCGCCATGCCTGCTCATACTTACTCGATTATTATACCATTATTTTGTCATTTGTAAATATCAATAAAATATTTTTTTTACTCAACACGGATAATTCTTAAGTATTTCCCTTAAGTTTCCGAACAACGAACGCCGCATAGCATCCATTGTTCGGATTCATTCCTATCTGTATTTTTCAGCAAGTCTTCTTGCCACATAAACCCCGCTGGCCGAAGCCTGAGACAGTGAATGGGTTACCCCCGCTCCGTCACCCAGAGCGTAGAGGCCTTTAACCTTTGTCTCGAGATTGTTGTCTACTTCTACATTTGAATTGTAGAATTTAACCTCTACCCCGTAGAGCAGAGTATCTTCATTCGCTGTACCCGGAGCAATTTTGTCAAGAGCATATATCATTTCAATAATATTGTCCAGCTGTCTCTTCGGGATTACCAGGCTGAGGTCGCCCGGAGTCGCCTTAAGTGTAGGTCTGGTGAAGCATTTTTCCATTCTTCTTTCGCTGCTTCTTCTTCCCTTCACAAGATCTCCGAATCTCTGAAGAAGTACTCCTCCGCCCAGCATGTTGGAAAGTCTCGCTATGGACTCACCGTATTCGTTGCTGTTTCTGAACGGTTCCGTGAAGCGGTTGCTTACAAGCAGAGCAAAGTTCGTATTTTCTGTTTTAAGAGCAGGGTCTGCATAGCTGTGACCGTTTACCGTCACTATGCCGTTTGTATTTTCAGCCACGACCTCCCCGTAAGGATTCATGCAGAAGGTTCTGACCATATCGTTGTAACGATCCGTCTTGTATACTATCTTGCTCTCGTAAACATCATCGGTAATATGCTTGAATACCTCTGCCGGCAGCTCAACTCTTACACCGATATCCACTCGATTGCTCTTTGTGTTTATTCCCAGTTTTTCACAGATTCCGGATATCCATTTGGAGCCGGATCTTCCTGTAGCCATAACAACATCCTTTGCAGAGTATTCGCCCCGGTTTGTTGTTACTGTAAATCCGCCGCCTTCAAGCACCTCAACGTCAAGAACTTCTTCATTGAAGCTGATATCTATTCTGTCCTTTGTATATTCGTATATTCTCTCGAGGATTTTCATGTTTCTGTCGGTTCCGAGATGTCTTACCTTTGCATCGAGGAGGTGGAGATTGTTTCTCAGAGCAATCGTCTTTAAATCTCCGTTGGCAGTGGAGAACAGCTTTGCATCACTGCCTCCCATGCTGCAAAGAACGGAATCCACATATTCCATCAGATCTATCGCTTCATCAACGCCCACATATCGGTGAATATCTCCCCCGAACTGGGTGGTGATATTATATTTTCCGTCCGAGAGGGTGCCGGCTCCGCCGTAGCCGTTCATTATGCTGCAGGTCTTGCAGTTGATGCACTTCCCGTCATTTCTGGACTTGATTGGGCATACTCTTTTCTCCAGTTCTGTTCCTTTTTCCAAAACCAGCACTTTTGCTTTATTTTCTACTTTTGTAAGTTCATACGCCATGAAAACTCCGGCAGCCCCGGAACCTACTATCACTATATCGTATTTTTTCATTTGAAAATTTACCTCGTCTTTCTATTCTACCGTTACACTTTTGGCAAGGTTTTTAGGCTTATCTATATCGCAGCCTCTGAGCTTTGCAATATAGTATGCCAGAATCTGAAGAGGAACCACTGCCAGAATAGGTGTAACCTCGTCAGCGCAGTCCGGAATGTAAATAACATCGTTTGCCTGAGCTTCAATCTCTTTGTTGCTTTCCTTTGCAAGCCCTATAACATATGCACCTCTTGCTTTTACCTCCTGAATATTGGAAAGCATTTTGTCGTAAAGCTTATCCTGGGTCGCCAGAGCTATAACAAGAGTTCCCTGCTCTATCAGAGCAATAGTGCCGTGCTTAAGCTCGCCGGCTGCAATTGCAAAGGAATTGATGTATGAAATTTCCTTCAGTTTTAGTGAGCCTTCATATGAAACGCCCACATCTGAGCCTCTGCCTATGAAGAATACGCATTCCCGTTTATACTGGCTTTTGGCAATTTCTTCGATATCCTTTTCTTTTTTCAGCAGTTCTTCCAGCTTTTCAGGGAGAGCCTTCAGCTCATCCATAACAAATTTATAGTAATCCTCCGTAATGCTGCCCTTAAGTACAGCCATGTACAATGCAATCAGATACATGCATATCAGCTGTGTGGTGTAAGCCTTGGTCGAAGCCACCGCAATTTCAGGTCCCGCCCATGTATAGAACACATCATCTGATTCTCTTGCGACAGAGCTTCCCACTACATTTACCACGGAAAGAATTCTTGCTCCCTTGCTCTTAGCTTCTCTCAATGCGGCAAGAGTATCCAGAGTTTCTCCGGACTGGCTTACAGCAATAAACAGTGTGTTTTCATCCACAAACGGATCTCTGTATCTGAATTCCGAGGCAACATCCACCTCAACCGGGATTTTTGCAAACTTTTCTATTGCGTATTTTCCTACCAGACCTGCGTGATAAGCTGTCCCGCAGGCAACTATATATATTTTATTTATTTTGTCCAGTTCCTCTTTTGTAAGAGTGATTCCGTCCAGCTTAATACTGTCGTTTTCATCGAGTCTTCTCATCAGAGTCTCATAGATTCCCTTAGGCTGCTCGTGAATCTCCTTCAGCATGAAATGGTCATAGCCTTCCTTCTCTGCTGCATCGGCATCCCAGGTAACGTTGAATACGTCCCTCTTAACCTCTTTGCGTTCCTCATTAAGAATCTTCGCACTGTTTTTTGTGATAACAACCGTCTCATTGTTTTCTATCAGATAAATCTTTCTTACATGTTTAAGCAGTGCCGGTATATCGGATGCAATGAAATTGCAGTTGTTTCCCAGGCCTACTATAAGCGGTGCGTCTCTTCTGACCGCGACGATTTTGTCCGGCTCGTCTGCCGCTATTACTCCTATGGCATAGGCGCCCTCCATCATGTCCACAGCCTTGTAAACGGCATCCAGAAGGTCTCCGTCATAGAAAACTCCGATAAGCTGCGCTATTACCTCGGTGTCTGTTTCGGATTTGAATTCTATGTTGTGATTTTCGCGGAGCCACTGTTTAAGCTTTACGTAATTTTCAATTATTCCGTTATGAACTACCGCAATCCTGCCGTCTCTGCTGCTGTGAGGGTGAGCATTAATGTCCGACGGAGCTCCGTGAGTTGCCCATCTCGTATGGCCTATTCCCACAGGGCTGTCAAGATTTTCACCCTGTATCATATCCTCCAGATTTGATATTCTTCCGATATGCTTTCTCACAACCAGATTTCCGTCTTTATGTACTGCGATTCCTGCAGAATCATACCCCCTATATTCGAGCCTTTTTAAACCGTCAATTATGATATCCTTGGCATTTCCGTCGCCTATATACCCAACTATTCCGCACATAATACAGTTTCCTTTCTCTGTTTTTTTACATTTATCCCAATCTGAGTTCAATCAGAGCCGCAAGCGCAGACGCGTATTCGTTAATCTTATGCTGATCTTTACCTTCAAGCATAACCCTGACCAGAGGTTCGGTTCCGGAAGGTCTTATCAGCACGCGGCCGTCTCCCTTCATCAGCTTTTCAAGCTCTTCTATTTCATTTTTGACAACAGGATCAAGCATATACTTTTTCTTGTTTTCATTTTTTATTTTAGCATTTTTAAGAACCTGAGGATACATCACAACCTCGGAGGCAAGCTCCGCAAGTGTTTTTCCCGAATCCCTTACAGCCTGCATAAGCTGAAGAGAGCTCAGAATTCCGTCCCCTGTTGTGGTATGGTTCAGGAATATGATGTGTCCCGACTGTTCTCCGCCTATAACACATCCGGTTTCCAGCATCTTCTCAAGAACATACCTGTCGCCGACCTTTGTGGTGTCTACTTTTCCGCCCAGCTTTTCTACGGCTTTATAAAAGCCCATGTTGCTCATGACCGTAGCGGTAACAAGCCCGTCCTTAAGCTGGCCTTTTTCGTGCAGAGCCTTTGCGCATATATAAATGAGTCTGTCTCCGTCGATTATATTTCCGTCTGCATCCGCAGCAATAAGTCTATCGGCGTCTCCGTCGAAAGCAAGGCCGCAGTCCGCACCCCAGCTGATAACCTCCCGGCACATTTTTTCGGGATGAGTAGAACCGCATTCTTCATTTATGTTATATCCGTTCGGGCTGTTTCCTATTACTTTTACTTTTGCTCCCAGTTCTCTGTACACTTTCTCCGCCACCTGATATGACGCTCCGTTGGCACAGTCGAGAACAATATTCATGCCTTCGAAATTGCCTTCTACAGTAGATTTTAGGAATTCGGCATATTTTTCAAGGGCGTCCTCATCAGCCGCAAGGCATTTTCCTATTCTTTCTCCCGAAAGTCTGGTTCCCCTCATGCTGTCCCGTAAAATC
>JAUNCY010000096.1 GCA_030526325.1 Bacillota bacterium | reverse complement strand
TATCATACAGAGCGGATGTGATGGTATCGGTTTCCGTTAATTCGCCTTTTTCAATCAGTTCGTAAGTAGCTCCGGCAATAAAAAGTTTGATCAGGCTGGCAGACTGCATGGCATGTTCATGAATCTCCATGGTCTTACCGGTTTTCAGATCTTTCAGATAGATACTCCAGTCCCCTTCGTAATCGGAAATCATGGAAGTAAGCTTTTGCTCCAGTGCTTCCCAGGCAATGCGTACACGATAGGTTTTTCCCGAACCGCTGCGCAGAATCATCCCGTCAGGGGTGATCTGAGGAATCGGAACATGATTCAGTCTGTTTAAGGTAAAAGAACCAAGGTCCAGATAGCGGGGAAGATCAGCAAATAAAAGGTCCAGATCTTCCTCTGAAAGAGGAGTCCATGATGAGGAAAGGATAGATTCCGTTTCTGTTATGGATGGAAACTGAGGCCAGGAGACATGTGATGTTGCAAGAACCGGAGCACCGCAGCCAAGACAGATTGTAAAATGAAGTAATCCGCCCCAAAGAAGCGGCAGGATATGTTTTTTTCTCATTATTTGCCCTATTCCTTTCTGAAACACGATTTCATATCATTTCTTTATCTTACACGATAGAAAAATATTTGTAAACTGATTTAGTTTTTTATCCATTCATTTCCGGAAGATGGTATACTGAATATAGCATCTCAGGTACGGGTGCCCGGAGAGCAGATACCGTTCTGCTGAGATAAAAACAGGAGGAAAAAGAATATGAAAACAGGTTTGATTCATATTTACTGTGGAAACGGAAAGGGAAAAACGACGACAGGGATGGGATTATGTGCCAGAGCTGCCGGATATGGATATCGGGTATTAATTTATCAGTTTATGAAAAACAACAAAACCAGTGAACGGAAAATATTAGAAGCGGTGGAAAACATTACCTGGATAAACGGACTGGATCAGGAAAAATTCAGTTTTCAGATGACGGAAGAAGAAAAAGCACAGCGTCGTATTTTTTATGGGGAACAGCTGAAAAGAGTTACAAAAGAAGCGGAAACGGGAGATTTTGATGTGCTGTTTCTGGATGAGTGTATCTATGCAATACGAAGCGGGCTGCTGGATGAATCTCTTCTGCTGGATTTCCTGGATCATAAGCCGGAAAAGCTGGAAGTGATACTGACCGGACAGGGACCGGATGAAGAACTGATCAAAAGAGCAGATTATGTATCGGAGATCTGTATGAGGAAGCACCCGTTTGAAAAAGGTATCCCTGCACGTCCGGGAATTGAAAGATAGGTATAAGAAGGAAAAAATCAGAATTTTTGGAGAACGGCAGGAATGACAGAACAGGAAAAATTCATGCGGGAAGCAATCCGGCAGGCAAAAAAAGCGTATTTGCTGGAGGAGGTTCCCATCGGGTGCGTCATCGTTCATGACGGGAAAATCATTGCAAGGGGATACAACCGAAGAAATACGGATAAAAATACACTTGCCCATGCAGAAATAACAGCGATTCGTAAAGCAGCAAAAAAACTGGGAGACTGGAGACTGGAAGGGTGTACCATGTATGTTACTTTAGAACCGTGCCAGATGTGTGCGGGAGCCATGATGCAGGCAAGACTGACAGAAGCAGTGATTGGATGTATGAACCCGAAGGCGGGATGTGCCGGATCCGTATTAAATATATTGGAAATGGACGGATTTAATCATAAGGTACAGGTGACAAGAGGCGTCCTGGAAGAAGAGTGCAGTCAGATGATGAGTCAGTTTTTCCGGGAATTAAGAGAAAGAAAAAAAGCGCAGAGCAGTTCGGAGAAATTGCAAACCTCTGATTGACAAACGTCCGGAAACAAGGTATAGTATGAACTATCCACGCAGCCGGGGAGATAGCGGTGCCCTGTACCTGCAATCCGCTACAGCAGGGGTGA